>NZ_LZKE01000217.1:0-38132 GCF_001672675.1 Mycobacterium sp. E2327 | reverse complement strand
TCGTTCGGCCCGCGCACGATCTCGCCCCGCCCCGACAGCACGGTCAACACCCGGGGGCCGAGCGGAACCTCGCCGCCCCAACGCTTTCCGGGGGCCGGGTCGTACGTCCCGGCCAGCTCGGGGAGCGCCGCCCGCAGTTCGGTGCTGCTGGCGGGCCCGTTGGCGGCGAGGTGGCGCACCACCGCGGCACGGGCCAGGTCGAGCCAGCGGTCGCCGTCGGCGGCCACACCGGTTTTTTGCACGTCGGCGGCCAGCCGCCGACGCTCGTTGTCGGCGACCCGGTCGCTGGCGGCCGACTGAATCGTCGTCAGGTCATCGCTGCGCACCAGCCACAGCGTGCGGCGCATCGCCAAATGCCTGACCGCAGAGCGCTTCCGGTACAGCTGCTCCTCGAGATCGGCGGTCGCGAAGCCCGGCAGCCGCGCCCACAGCGACAGGTAGGGCGTGGCGGGATCGCTCGCGTGCAGGCCGAGCAGCCCGGCGATCACCCGGGTGATCGGCAATGTGTCGCCCGCCGCCAGAAAATGCCTGCGCGCCAAGCGGTTACGCCGCTCGTTGACCGTGAACGCACGCACCTCAATGCTCGTCGGGGCGCATCGACTCCCGGATCTGCGCCAGTCGCTCGGCGGCGGCGCGGTGGCGCTCTTCGTATTGCTCCTCTACCGAGCGGCCCTCGGCTGTGTCCGCGTCGAGTTCCGCCGCGCCCTCTGCCGTCGCGTACCGGTTCTCGATTTTCTCGCGGACGGCTTCGAAAGTCGGTACACCGGCGCTGTCGTACCCGGGGTCGGGTTCGGGGATTGTCGTTTCGTCGGGCATGCCGCCACGCTACTGCGCCTCGCGGCCCAGATAGCGCACCATCTGCTCCCAATAAACCAGCGTCAGGGCCATCTGCACCGCGGTGGCGATCGCGGCCGGCCCCAGTCGATGGCGGCGGGCGGCCGCGACGGCGCCCACCGCGGACGCGGACGTCAGGGCGCTGACGAGCATCGCCGCGTCCCGGGGCCGACGGCTGATCCACAGTTCCTCGCCCAGCATCGCCCGCGTAGACCAGGCCCGTTCGTGCGCCGGCCTGCCGAAGACGACCGGGTTGACGGCGAACCACACCGCGACCCACGCCGCGTGTCGCCATCGCCGAGTCCAGACGGGCACGAGGGTCAGCGGCGTGGTCGCCCAGCGAGTCCAGGCGCTCCACGGGTTGCAGTGGCGCGCGAATATGGCTCGCCGGACGCGCGCCAGGGTTGGCTTGCTGGTCACGACGTCGAGTCTGCCCTCATGGCCGGGGTTCGCGAAGAGCCACCCGCCGCGGCCTGACTAAAAGCGATCAGTTGCCAAACATCAGCCCGCAAAATCGCTTTGCCTGTGGAATTTTGCTTCTTCGTCGCCGTCGCGCCTGTGCGCGTGAAATCGCCGGAAACGCAAGAAAGTTGTCGGAAAACGCGCTCCATTACCTCGGGCTGCGGTAGCAAACCTACTGCTCTCCGGCGGCCGCGGCACAGGGAATCCACAGGTAGAGCCCTCAGGGCGGTCCGGTTGAATCATCTGAGTGGGAACGGCCGTGGCTGCGGTAAATGAAGGTCATGGCAGCCTGCAGACCGGCCCGGATCGGCGGGCAATGCCGGGGCCGAGCCGGACGGGGCCGGCGGAGTGACTACCGCTTCCACTAACAGGGGGCCATACTGCATCAGCGACCGCAAACTTTCGGCTCGTTGCCGATTACTCATCGGTAACGCTAACGGTTTGGCCACGACAAACGATCTCAACAGAATAAATACTGTCGGTTATTTATCGTGCACACATTTTAAGAAATAATTCGAAGCGCGCCGACGAAATAGTCGGGCCGTCATGGTTAACAAGCGAAGGGATACCAATGGAAGCGGCTCAGCTCACAGCTCAGGCGATTCACGGCCCGTGGTTGGAAGGCGGGACAGGCTGGCGCGATCTGGCGACAGGATGCTGGGTCACCGCGGCCACGCCACAGGCGGAGCCCGATCTATGGGAGGAATACCTGGACGGCGCGGTCCGCAGCTACCGTCGTCACGGCTTGGAGTGGGTGCTCGATCTCGACGCGATTCGGGATGGCACCGACACGACGCTGTTCTTCACCGTGGTCGATCCAAACGGCAAGGTGGTCGGCGGTCACCGCCTCGTGGGTCCCCTGCGCGCACCCGAGCAGTCCCACGCGCTCGACGAGTGGGCCGGCAATCCGGGACGTGCCGTGCTGAGCCATATGATCGCCAACCGGATCCCCTTCGGCGTCGTCGAAGTCAAGAGCGCTTGGACCAATTCCCAGGATTTCAGCAGCCGGGTGCTGTCCCGGGTGCTGGCGCGGAACGCACTGCCGGTGATGACGATGCTCGATGTCCAGTTCATCATGGCCACCGCAGCGGCCCACGTGTTGGAGCAGTGGGCATCCTCCGGCGGCGTCGTGGCCTCTGGGATACCGGCGGCCGCCTATCCCACCGAGGACTACCGCACCAAGGTGATGTGGTGGGACCGCCGAACCATCGCGACGCACGCCGAACCCGAGCAATTCAAGCTGATGTGCGCCCACAACGCCGAAATTCTCGGTCGCATTTCGGCTTAGGGGAGATCGGGATCGCAGCGGGTCATCTGAACGTCGACGGTGATCTCATCGGCGGCAACGTTGGGGCTACCGCGACGGGGCGGCGCAGCTATTTTCGTTGGTGCTACACAGGATTCGACGAACCGTTGCCGGTAATGACCTCGTGATCGTCGAAAGGGCGGTCAGGCGTGGCGATTACCGGGTCGGGGAGCGGCTGCTCGCAGCGAATGCGATCATTGCGTGTATGGCCTCGCGACACACCCGCTTTCGGATTTTCTACCGCATCGGCTTCACACCGTGGGAAGGCCATCCGATCGGGCAGGGTCTACGAGACCTGGTCGAAGGAACATCCGGCGAAGCCGGGCTGTCCACGGGATCGGCCCTCGACGTCGGATGCGGTACCGGAGACTGCGCGATTTACCTCGCCCAGCACGGTTGGCAGGTAACTGCGGTCGACTATGTGGCCAAGCCACTCGACAAGGCCCGCGCCAAAGCTCGCGCCGCCGATGTTTCGGTCAACTTTGTGCGCGCCGACGTGACGCAATTGAGTCGGGCCGGAATCGGTGCGGGCTTTCAGTTGATCGTCGACAACGCCTGCATCCACAACATGAGCGGCGCCGATCGTGACGCCTACGTCCGGGAAGTCTCTGCTGTGGCGGCGCCCGACGCGTGGCTCTACATCGCCGCGTTTCCGCCCGGCCGCAGAATCGGTGTGCCGGGCATCGACCACGCCGAAATGGAGCGCAGATTTACCCCGGGCTGGACGCTGGTCTCCGCGGGCGACGAACGAGAGCTTGACCAGAAGAACCCGTCGCGCTACTACCTGTTTCAGCGCCGCGCGTAAGCGCCGATCAATCGCTCTACTTGCCGCGGATCTCGACCACGTTCTCGGTGGCGGAGCCCTTATCCGGTGCAGCGGCCGCGCCGTCGGAGAAGTCCATCGGCACGACGCGTTTGGCGAGCAGCGCCTCCATTGCGGCGCTGTCCAGCGGGCGGGAGAGCAGAAAGCCTTGGGCCCGGTAGCAGCCCAGGCCGAGCAATGTCTTGGCCGCGGCCACGGTTTCGACGCCTTCGGCGACGGCGTTCAGTCCGAAGGCATCGGCCAGGGCCATTGTGGAGCGCACGATCGCCAGGTCGCCGGCGTTGGTGTCGAGATTGCGGACAAACCCCTTGTCGATCTTGAGTGTGTCGACGGGCAGCGATTTCAGATACGTCAGCACGCTGTAGCCGGTGCCGAAGTCATCGATGGCGATCTGTACCCCAATCTCCTTCAATCTGAAGAGCGTCTTGCGTGTGGCGTCGATGTCTTGGACCACCACGCTTTCAGTGATCTCCAGGCATACCGTCTGCGGGTCGAGGCCGAACTCGTTGAGTGTGGTCGCTACCGTGTCGACGATGCCATCGGTGACGAGCTGCACGGGCGATACATTGATGCGCAACACCGCACCGCGCCCGACGTCGCGTGACTGCCAAAGCCCGAACTGCGCACACGCCGCACGCATTACGAGACGGCCGAGTTTGGCGCCCAGGTTGATCGATTCGACCACCTGGATGAACGAATCGGGCATCAGCAGTCCGAGAGTGGGGTGTTGCCAACGGATTAGCGCCTCGGTGCCGAGGATCTCACCGGTTCGCATGTCGAACTCCGGAAGGTAATGAAGCACCATAGCGCCGGTACGGCTGTCGACCATCCCTTCCAGGTGCAGCTCGATGTCGTTGCGGATCATGTTCGTTCTCAACATTTCCGGGCTGAAAGTGACGACCCTGTCGCCGCCGGAACTCTTCGCCGACCGGAGGGCCTGGTCGACCCGGCGCAGCAGGTCCGAGGTGCTGTCCTGCCCGGGCAGAGCCGACGTGACGCCAATGCTGACCGTACGGGTGAGCAGCTCATCGTCAATCACGACCTGCTTGTGGACTAGGTCGTGCAGCGATTGGGCGAACACTTCGGCGGCCTCGATGTCCATTGGTGCCGTGGGTACGACGACGAACTCGTCACCGCCGAAACGGGCGATGGCCGCCGGAATGTCCGTGGCCTCGCGCACCAGTTGGGCGAAGGCCTCGATGAACCGGTCGCCGGCGTTTTGACCGAGGTGGTCGTTGATGACCTTGAAGCGGTCCAAGGCGATGAACACCACCGAGACCGGGCCCGGCTGCCCCTCGGCCAGCCGCTGGTCCAGGTACTCGATCAGCGCCCTGCGGTTGAGCAGGCCGGTGAGGTCATCGTGCTCGGCAAGATAGTGGAGTCGTTCTTCTGCGACGGTGCGGCCCTGCAGCTGGGCGAACAGCGCGGCGATGGCTTGCAGGGCGTTGAGTTCTTCCGGTAGCCATTCGCGGTCTCCCAGCTTGCCGAAGGCTAGCGTGCCGGTGGTGACGTCGCCGGATAGCAGCGGAACGGCGGCCAGGGAGACGGTGGGAGCACCGGTGCCCTCTTCAATGTTGTGCTGATAGTCGGCGTTGTCCGGCCGGGGCCGCATCACGTCTGGCGTCTTGAGGTGTTCGGCCCGAGCGAAGATCGAGTCGGCGTCGGCGAAATGCACTACGCCAATCGGGTCCGGGTCGGCATTGCGGGGCGGGAATTCGGCGATGAGGATCGTGGCGCGGATGGTGTGGTCGTTGTGTCGCAGGAAACTGAAATCGACGCCCAAGTCGCGAACCAGGTTGCCGAGCACTCGTTCGCTGATCGCGGCCGAGTCAGCCGCGGTGGCCGCCATCAACTCGGCGGCGGCCGCAGTGACCAAGTAGTCCAAAGTGCCCGACATTTGCCCTTACCGTAGCTGTTACTAGTGCGCGGAGGCAGTTTTTGTTTGCCGCGTCACGCGTCTGTGTGGAATCACACTGGCAGATCCATGCGCGACCCGACCCGATTTACCGCAGGCAGCCGGGCCAGATCACCCCTGGGGGACGGCTGCCGCACCTCCGTCGTCCGATTCGAGCCGCTGCTCGGTGACAGCCATCACAGCCGGCGCGGAACTGTTCAACACGCGTGTATTAACGAACGAGCGCTCTGCTACGGCTGTTGTGCCAGTTGGACCGTGACATTTGGGCGGCGCCCACTGTCTCGCATCGGCGGGCTTGATTCCGACGGCGCAGCTCGGAGATCGTGTCAGGTCCAGCGCAGGGCCGCAGCCATGCATGTGTGCCGCCGTCGCGGCCGCGGAGTGCCCGGGCCAGAATCGTTGCTGCACAGGCGATAGCGTTTTTGTCGGTGATCAGGTGTGGCCGCGCCCTGTCGTTGTTCCCAGGCCGTCGATCCGCCTTGGCGCCCGATACTGCTAGCGACGGGGTCGAACACGGGCAGGAATCGGACCACCGGCAATCATCGTGAAGTGCAACGCAAGCGGAAATTCGTCGTCGAGAGAGCGGATTTCGAACCCGCGGATGAGCGTCGCCAAGGCGAGGGTCACTTCGAGCATGGCGAAATGGTCGCCAATGCACGAGCGCGGTCCGCCGCCAAATGGCACATATTGCCAACGATTGAGCGCCTTGAAGTTCTCAGGGCTGAACCGGTCGGGATCGAATCGAAGTGGGTCCTCCCACAGTTGCGGGTCGCGTTGTACGGCCATCCTCCCGACAACGAGCATGGTGCCCTTCGGCACCCGGTAACCGCCCACCTCCACGTCCCGGCACGCCATACGTGTGCCAGTGGGAGCCGGGGGGCACAGGCGAAGCGATTCGCGGATGACCTGGACCGTATAGCCCAGCCGTGGCATGTCGTCGGACGTCAGCGGCCGATCCGGCAGGGCCGCGACTTCCGCCGCGACGCGGTCCTGGCACTCGGCGTGGTGTCCCAGCGCCCACAGTGCATACGTCAGCGCCGTCGTCGTGGTGTCGTGGCCGGCGAAGAGAAACATGACCAGTTCGTCGCAAATCTCTTCATCAGTCAACCGTTTTCCGGTCTCTGGATCCTCGGCGGCGATGAGAGCGTGGACCAGTGGTGCGACTCGCGTCGGATCGGCGCGACAGTCGCGCAAAATCTCCTCCGTCAGGGCATGAAGTTTCGCGCTTGCCGCTCGCGCGCGCCGACGTGCGGGAGTGGGCAACCAGCGCGGGGCGCGTAGCGGGCTCGTCGCACGCCTGACCGCGTAGGCCAATGCCACCCGCAGCGGCTCAACAACCTCGTCGGCGCGTTGTTCCAGGTCGAGGCCGAGCACCGAGCGGCCCAGCGCGCGCAGCGTGATCGTGCGGCACTCGGCGTCCAAATCGATCACGGCGTCCTCGCGCCACCCCTGGCTCACGGACTGTGCTGCCTGCTCCATGTGACCGCCGAACTCGTTCACACGCTGTTTGGTGAACACCGGCTGCAGGGTGCGCCGACGTGACTTCCACGGCTCGAAGGGAAGATCAGTAAGGCTGGCGCCGATGATGTGGCGCACCTGCTCGAAGACCGGGGTCGTCTTGTCCACGGAATCATCTTTGGTGCTGAGGATGTCGCGAATGGCCTCCGGAGACGTTGCCAACACAATCGGCGGCATCAGCCATCGCGGACCTAACCTGAAAAAGGACACTCGCCCGCCGGCATCACGCAGCCGCTCGGTACCTGTGCTGAATTCCCGCACCGCCGCAAGACGCTGACGATAGGGCATGGGATTCACCGGCGGCAGCGGTAAAGATTTCAGTCCGTCACTCGCAAGGGTCTGAACCACGCCTACCTCCCGCGGACAACGTTGCCTACCTCGATCAAAGGACCGCGCAGGCAAAGCTTACCGATCCCGGCTGACCGGGCAAGTCTTTGAACGTCTTTTCGGAAGATCGAAAGACGACGTGCGGCCGGTGGAAAACACGGGTCGAGTTCATCATCATGTATGACAGTGCGGCTCGAAATCGATGACACGGACTTCATGAGAGGTTGAGGGTGAAGAGAATTCGGCCGATGTGGCGGGTACCCGGCGTCGTTTTGCGCGAGCGCTTCCATCCCGCGGGGCGCGAGCGCATTCCCGAGCCCATGGTGGTGGACGATCCGGAATCCGTTGCCCAGTTCCACACCGGCGGCGCGTCCAACCCGGGGATAGTCGCGATATACGACTTCTGCGCTCGTGCGCTCGATGCGCTCCTTCCACCCGGCGGCGCGCTGCTGGATCTCGGCGTCGGGTCGGGCCGTGCGCTCAGCGCCGTCCTGCGCCGACGGCCCGATGTTCGGGCGACCGCCGTCGATCTGGCCCCCAACATGCTGTCCACGGCGCGGGAGCTGTTCGAGGCTGAAGGTCTAGGCGAACGTGTCGAACTGCTGCGCGAGGACATCACCGCGCTGCCAGGACGGATTTCAACGGCCCCGTGGGACGCGATCTCCTGCATGTGGACGCTGCATCAGCTACCGGATTTCGACACCTTGCGCGGCGCACTCGGACAGATCGCTGCTATCCAACGTCACAGCGGGGCCGCGGTATGGATCTCCGATTTCCAGCGCCTGCGGGACCCGACAGCCGCCCCCAATATGCTCGCGATCGCAGACCCCGACTCGCCGGCCGTCCTGCGCCAAGACGCAATTGCAAGCGAGGCGGCGGCGTTCACCATCGCGGAGCTCTCGAAAGAGCTTGCCGCGGCAGGACTGCAAGGAATGCACTGCGGTCATTCGACGCCGTTGCCCTATCTGCAGGCGTACTGGATGTTCGGTGCGCGTGGCAAACCGAACGCTCTAACCGGCACGCATGATGCCCGGTTACGCGGGGTGGCCCGCCGCGAGTCGGCCTTGTTGCGCTGGGGGTTCACCGCGAAACCGTTCTGAGTCGGCTACCGCCGGGAATTGACTCGGCTCAGACTGCGGCGACTCGGTCGCGACGCAGGTGGTGCGGTGGTCAACCGCAAGACCAGCACGATCGACTCCTCGGGACCGGTCGCAATAAGGCGGACGAAATCGCTTTGCAATTGCTTTAATTCGCTGGCAAAGTCGGCGGATAACTCGTGGAGATCGTCAGCGTTTCGAGCATGCAAGAAGACCGGCGACAACGGCCGGACCGCGAGGCCCTCGCGCTGCGCGAGGATCCATACCGCCTCGACGGCTGATCCACCACGGGCGTAGTCGGTAAGACGCTCCCCGGTCACGGTGATCACCGCCAGTGCCGAGCTGTCGAGGACTTGGTCGCGCATGCCGTCGCCCAGCGCGCTGCCGGCGTTCCAGTCCGCAACGCAAGCCATCACGTCGGGCCGCCGGACGACATCAAATAGTGCCAGGTCGCTGTCGTCGAGTTCGAGGCTGAGCACCTCGATACCGACGTCGGGATCGGGGTCACCGGGCCAGCGCAGTTCGGAAAACATCTCTTTGTGCAACTGCGGCGTCAAGTACCGGATTCGGTCGGCCGCACCGAAAATCGTTGCGGCCCGCGAAAGGTCGTCCCGCTCGGTGAGCAGGTGCAGACGCGCGCCCTCGCGCTCTGCCGCGGTCGAGAGCAACTTGATCGTCTGGTCGTCGAGTGGTCGACGCGTTCCGCGATGGCGGTTGGTCTCGCGCGCGAGCATCGGTTCGTAGAGGTCGGCGAGGGCGGGGTCACTACCGTTTCCGAAGTCGATCGCGGCCTGTAGTGGAGAGCCGGCTACGTCCTCGGAGACGCTCACCGGCCCGAGCACCCCGCGGGCGGCGGCGGCGATCCTGACGTTGTACAGGGCTGCGCCCAACGCGACAGCGCTGCCGCGGAACCCTACGTCCATGGTTGAAGTATGTTCCGTCGCAACGCTTATGGTCAGTTTGGTCGGGTCTGCGTCGATACGCCATGGCTGGCTGTTTCCGCCCGAGGGGGCGCGCATCGCGGCAGCGACGATAGGATCGCTGACCATCGAAGGGGCTGCGTCGCCGCCACGCCCGTCGCGGGGCTCGGGGCGATGGTGGGCCGGCTCGACTTCGTCGAGTTGATCGAGTTCCCAGCCCATGTCGATGCGGCACCGACCCGATCTCAGTTCTTCGCCCAGCCCGATTCGGCGTACGGCCTCGGCTAAAGCCGAAGCGCCGACGACGACGTCGGATGCCAGCTGCGGCCAGGTAGAGAGCGATCGGTCGATCTCGAGAAGTGATGCGGCAGTGCGGGGCGACACCCGATCGGCTTCGTCGTAACGGAGCATGTAAGGGATTTTTTCCCGGATGCTCATGCCCGGCAGCAGCTCGATGTCCAGGTCGCCCAGCAGCCCGTGCAGGATCGGACGGTCAGGGTCTTGATCGAAGCGTTCAACGTCGACCCGCCCGCGATCGCTGGTTGCCATCAGCACGGGGAGACGCCGGTCGCGCGCTGCCATGCGCAAGCCGACCTTGATGTCGAGCGAATCGCATTCCTCGACAACGATGTCGAGTCCATCCAGGAAGGCGTCGAGGTTGTCCGCGGTGAGTCCCGCGTCGAACACGTCTACCGCGAGGTAGGGATCAAGCTCGGCGATCCGGCGTGCCGCCACATGCGCCTTGTTCAGCCCAAGATCGAACACGGTGGCCGGCACCCGATTCAGATTTGACAGTTCCAAATGATCGAAATCTGCCAGCCGAATCCTGCCGCATAATCCCTGTAGCGCCAGGGTGTGGGCGATGACATGGCCGACGCTCAGGCCGGCGACGCCGATGGTCAGCGAATTGAGCCGGGCCTGTTCCCCAATGGTGATGTTGTTTCTGTTGCGATCAAGTCGTAGCGCCCGAAACCCCTGCGGGCCAAGCACCGCGACGACCGTCCGCCGCCAGGGGTAGTAAGCCCACCGGCTCCGTTCGCCGAGAAGCTCCGAATCCGGTGCCGGCCGAAGGCTGCGCAGATTGGCCAGTTGTGCATCGAGCCGGTCGACAACCTCGACGAGGGGATCGGCTCGTAGCCGCTCCAACGTCAGTGCGTCGTCGGGCTCGTCGGGGTCGAGAACTTGCGCGCTGTGCGCGGTTACCTCGGGCTCGTCCATGGTGTTTCGTGTATAGCACCCGACCGGCGACACGGGCGCCTGACCGCCGCGTTTGGTCGCTTACCGAGCGATGACGTCGCTGCCCGGCGTCTCCGCTTCCTCGGTGAATTGGCCCCGTCGTATCAGGCTGGTGACGGCGGCATCCCAGCGGCGCAGCTGCGGCTCGGTGAAGAACGGCTCGCCGAGGTAGAGCTCGATGTACGGCTGCAGAATGATGGCGCCGATCCGCAGGATGAGCGGGTTGAGCACCCCCCAATCGGGATCGAGGTCGGATCGAAGGTTGCCGTGTTGCCCGAATTGGTTACCCTGCCCCGCGCTGATCGCCGCCAACCCGGTGAAGATCACCGACCCCAGTGCGCCGCCCTCGGCGAGCGCGCGCCCCAGGTACGTCATGACGTCGGGACGTTGGACCATCAGTGCGGTCAGGCGGCTGCCGGCTTCCTCGAGCGCGTCGGACTCCGGCTCGAGCGGCGCTGTGGGTTCCAATGCCTCACCCACCACTTGGAGCACGTACTGGTCGACGGCAGCGGTTAACGCGGCCTTGGTGTGGAAGTGGTGCTGCACCAGCCCAATCGAAACCTCCGCGGTCTCGGCGACCGCACGCAGCGATGTGGCAGCAATACCGCGAACGGCAAAGCAGCTCAGCGCGGCGTCACGAATCCGCTCCTTGGCCGACGGTTCGGGCGCAGGCGGCGGGTCGTAGGGAAACAACCGGGGAGGTTCCACGGCCGGACAATACACCGGCACGGCGTCACGATATGGCGGTATCGGATTACCGTATCTTCGTATCGCCACGGCCATGCGCGCCGCGGGATCGGTCGACGGTCGACACGGTATTTGGGGGAACGCCGAGCCATGGGTGATACCACTTATTCGGTCGCCGACGGCCACCTGCCCGGCTATCTCGCCGTCCCCGAGGGCCCGGGGCCATGGCCCGGTGTGGTGGTCGTTCAGGACGTACTCGGCATGACCGCGAACTTGCGGCAGATCTCGGACCGCTTGGCCCGCAGCGGCTATCTGGCGCTGGCTCCGGTGCTCTACGGCCGCGGTCCAAAGATCACGTGCATGCTGAGCACCATCCGTGCCCATGTGACGGGCCGCGGCGCCGCCCACGACGACCTGGTTGCCGCCCGCGATCACCTCGTCGCCGACGAGCGGTGCTCCGGCAAGGTCGGGCTCGTCGGGTTTTGCATCGGCGCCGGGTTCGTTATGCAGCTGGCCCCCCGCGGCGTGTTCGACGCGGCAGCGCCGAACTACGGGCTGCTGCCTGGCGACGTCGAAGCGCTGCGCGAGTCGTGCCCGGTGGTTGCGAGCTTCGGCGCGAACGACCCCATCGTGCGGCGCGGCACCGCGGCCAGGCTAGAGGCCGTATTGGCGGAGGGTGGCGTACCGCGTGACATCAAGGAATACCCCAATGCCGGCCACAGCTTCATGAACGACCACTCTGTTCCCGGGCCTGTCCGCATAATCGCGGGGCTGGCCGGGATGGCTTATTCCGAACCCGAATCGGAGGACGCCTGGCGGCGGATCGTCACGTTCTTCAACGAACACCTGCAATAGCGGAACGCTGAGCCGGGACCACTACCCGGGTGGGCAACGGCGGCGGTGGGGAAGCGGGGGGCAGGGCCGTGCGTGGGGTCTCCGGGGTGCCCAGCCGGGCGGCCAGCCACGGCAGCGCGGCGGCGAACGCCCGGCCGGCGAACGGCCAGTCGTGCCTGCCCGGCTGGGGCACGACTGCGCAATCTAAGCCGTTGGCGTGGCCGAGTGCGCACAGCGAGTAGGCGGCCGCGGTCTGGTTACCCGGATTGGCCGCGGCGAGACGCATTGCGCCGGAGTCGGTTACGGCCACGTCCTCGCGCGGCGCCGGCGGGCCGTCCGACGAGATCGCGAACCAGCCGGCCAGGTCGCGGTAGCTGCCGTGCCGGGTGATCACGGTGGTCGGGTCGAAAGCGGCCCAGGCTTCGGCATTTCCGCCGAACAGCCGGGCGATGGTCTGGGACCTGTTGCCGGCATTCGGGAAGAAATCACCCGCGATGTCGACGAACGCGCTGAACATCTCGGGGTGCATCACGGCCAGATCAACGGCGCACGTCCCGCCCATCGACCAGCCGGTGATGCCCCAGTTGGACCGGTCGCCGCTCACGCCGAACTTCGAAACCATGTAGGGGACAACGTCTTTGGTCAGATGATCGGCGGCGTTGCCGCGCGCGCCGTTCACGCATTCCGTGTCGTTGTTGAAGGCCCCTCCGGCGTCGACGAACACCAGCACCGGCGCCTTGCCGTCATGAGCGGCCGCGAAGTCGTCGATCGTCCTGACCGCGCCGCCCGCCCGCGTCCAATCCGCGGGTGTGTTGAACTGTCCGCCGATCATCATCACCGTCGGCAGGGTCGGCGGCGGGCTGCTGGTAAACCACTCGGGCGGCAGGTACACGAGTTCGCCGCGATGCTTGAAATGCGATGCGTCCGAAGGGATCACCACCGGCACCACGCTGCCGTGCGGTGGGCGGGTCCGCTTGGCGGCCAGCGCGCTGAGGGTGGCCGGGTCCGTTTGATCGGGCAGGGGACCGGCGGTGAGTTGGCTCCATGCCGCCTGCACGGTCGGAAAGTAGCCGACCCACGCGTTGAGCACCAGCGCCGCGCAGAGCACGCACGACGGCACGGCAAGCAGCGTCGCGCCGCGCCGCCACGGCGGCGCGCTGCGCCAGCCCACCACCAGCACCGCCGCGGCCGCGCCGGCCAACGCGACCCAGACCCACAGCGCCGACGGTGCCGGCTCGTCGGAGAGGCCGCGGTCGACGACGTACCAGTGCGTCAGGTAGGCCGTGGCGCCCCCGGCGGCGCCGGCCAGTGGCAGCCACACCGCCCGCCATCGTCGCGACCGCCAGCCCACGGCCACCGCCAACACGACGGCGGTGCCGATCTGGATGGTCGCGGGTATCCACCCGTGCATCAGGGAGGTGAAATTACCGGCCAGCTGCGCCGTGGCGAGGGGCGTCGGGGCGGTCACGTGCATCAGTGTGAGCCATCGTTAACACTCCCGGAACATTTTGACCGGATGTTCCCTGTGTGTCCGCTGGCAGTGGCGGGCCGGGCTAATGCGGCTTGGCCAGCGGGAACGGCAGGGTTTCGCGGATGCTGCGGCCGGTTATGAGCATGACGAGCCGATCGATGCCCATACCGAGTCCGCCGGTGGGCGGCATCGCGTACTCCATGGCTTGCAGGAAGTCCTCGTCGAGCTCCATCGCTTCGGGATCCCCGCCGGCGGCCAACAGCGACTGCTCCTGCAGGCGGCGCCGCTGCTCCACCGGGTCGGTCAGCTCGCTGTAGGCGGTCCCCAGCTCGACGCCCCACGCCACCAGGTCCCACCGCTCGGCAACGCCGCGCTGACTGCGGTGCGGCCGGGTCAGCGGCGACACGGAGCTGGGGAAGTCGATGTAGAACGTCGGTTGCTCGGTCTTGTCCTCCACCAGGTGCTCGTAGAGCTCCAGCACCACCGCGCCGGAATCCCAATGCGCCCGATACGGAATGTGCAAGGCGTCGGACATCCTGCGCAGGGCGGCCAGTGAGGTGTCGGGATCGATGTGCTCGCCCAGCGCCTCCGATACGGCGTCGTACACGGTCTTCACCGCCCACGTGCCGGAGATGTCGACGGGTTCGAGGCGGCCGTCGCTCCCCGCGCGGGGACGCAGCACCGTCTGCTCGCCGTTGGCGGCCTGCGCGGCGTTCTGGATCAGCTCCCGGCAGCCGTCGATCCACACCTTGTAATCCGCGTGCGCCTGGTAGGCCTCCAGCAGCGTGAACTCCGGGTTGTGGCTGAAGTCGACGCCCTCGTTGCGGAACGCCCGGCCCAACTCGAACACCCGCTCCACGCCACCGACGCACAGCCGCTTCAGGTACAGCTCCGGCGCGATGCGCAGGAACAGGTCCATGTCATAGGTGTTGATGTGGGTGACGAACGGCCGGGCGGTGGCCCCGCCGTGGATCTGCTGCAGGATCGGCGTCTCGACCTCGATGAACCCCTTGGCGAACAGGGTTTCCCGAACCGAGCGCAACACCTCGCTGCGGGCCCTGATCAGCTCGCGCGACTCCGGGTTAACCGCGAGGTCGACGTAGCGGGTCCGCACCCGCGCCTCGGGATCGGTCAGCCCCTTCCACTTATTCGGCAACGGGCGCAGGCACTTACCGATCATCCGCCAGTCGCGCACGATCAGCGAGCGGGTTCCCTTTTTGGAAAAGCCCATGTGCCCGGTCATCTCGACCAGATCACCGAGATCGATGGCCGCGGTGAAATCGGCGGTACGGCCGCGTCCGAGATGCGAATTGTCCAGCAGCACTTGCATTTCGCCCGACCAGTCACGCACCTGGGCGAACAGCACGCCGCCGTAGTCGCGGATCCTCAGGATGCGGCCGGCCACCGACACGTCCTCCTGATCGTCGGCGTCCAACGCGGCGGCGATCGAGTGGCTGGGCGGGCACCCCACCGGGTAGGCGTCAACGCCGTTGCGCTGCAATATCTTCAGCTTGGCCAAGCGCACCCGTACCTGCTCGGGCAGGCGCAACCTCGACTCCTCGGCCTCGGCAGCCTTCACCCGGCCCTGCAGGTCGCTCACGTCGGGCGTCGACCCGTCGTGGTGCAGCAGCCCGGACTCCGCCAGCCTTGCCGGCACCGCGGGATGATGCCCGGTGTGCACCTTCTCGCGCCGACTGAATGGCAGGACCAGGAAACCCTCCGCGATCACCGAGGCGACGCCGACCCGCGGAATCAGCCGCGCGTCTTCGTAACACGCGTACCGGGGAACCCACTCGGGCTGGTACTTCATGTTGGAGCGGTACAGCGTCTCGAGCTGCCACCATCGCGAAAAGAACAACAGGAACCCGCGCCACAACCGGGCGATCGGACCGGCGCCGAGCTGCGCGCCCTGTTCGAACGCCGAGCGGAACATCGCAAAGTTCAGCGAGATGCGAATGATGCCAAGGGCTTCGGCGTTCAGCGCGAGCTCGCTCACCATGAGCTCGATGGTGCCGTTGGGCGATTGCGGGGAACGCCGCATGAGGTCCAGGGAGACGCCGGTGCTTCCCCACGGGACCAGCGACAGCATCGCGACCACCCGACCCTCGCGATCGATGGCCTCCACCAGCAGGCAGTCGCCGTCGGCCGGATCGCCGAGCCGGCCCAGCGCCATCGAAAAGCCGCGCTCGGTTTGGGTGTCGCGCCAGGCGTCGGCGCGCGAGATCGTTTCGGCCATCTCGTCGGCGGAGATGTCGCGGTGTCGCCGGATGCGTACCGTCAGCCCCGCCCTGCGCGCCCGGGTCACCGCCTGACGCACCCCGCGCATGTCGGGGCCGGACAGCTTGTAGTCGGACGTCCGCAGGATCGCCTCGTCGCCCAGCTCGAGGGCGTTCAGCCCGGCCTCCCGGAACGCCTGAGCCCCTTGCGAACTGGCGCCCATCACGCCCGGCGCCCAGCCGTAGGTCTGGCATAACCCCAACCACGCGTCGATCGCCTGCGGCCACGCCCTCGGGTCACCGATCGGGTCGCCGCTGGCCAAACAGACCCCGATCTCGACCCGGTAGGTGATGGCCGCGCGGCCGCTCGGGGCGAACACCACCGACTTGTCGCGGCGGGTGGCGAAATATCCGAGGGAGTCCTGTTTGCCGTACAGCTCGAGCAGCCCGCGGATCGCGGACTCGTCCTCGCCCGTCAGCGCGTTGTCGGCACGCTGGGACTGGAACAGCACGATCGTCGCCGCGATCAGCGCGAGCGCGCCGAACAACCCGAAAATCGCGTTGAGCAGAACGTGCGGCCGGCCGGTGAACGCGTCGGGGTCGACGATGGAGAACCCCACCACCCGGTTGACGACGTACCAGAAGCGCGAATCGGGCGCCAGGGTGCCCGGCCACATCTCCACCAGGCCCCAGGACGCCAGGATTCCGATCACGAGCCCGGTGACCAGGACCGCGGCCGCCTTGAACAGCGCGGCCTTGCGCACCTTGGCCCAGAACTGCCGATAGGACAGGACCAGCAGCACGATCGCGACGATGTGCACGGCGAAGCCGAGGTTCTCCCCGAACGACTCGGCCGCGGTGTTGTCGCCCGCGGCGATGTCGGCGGCGTTCAAAGCGGCGGCCAGGACCATGTTGCCGAGCAGCAACACCCAGGCGATGCGTTTGCGCGCCGTCAAAGCGGCGGCCAGCAGGGCCAGCACGAACGACCACGCGATGCTGGTGTCGGGGAAGTTGAACAGGTAGTCGTTGATGAACTCGCGCGGGACCTTGATCAGCCACCGGATCAGCGGCGACACGCTCGCGATCAGTGACACCGTGGCGATGACGCCGACGGTCCAGCCCGCGGCCGCCGGCACCCACCGATACCGGGAGCTCGGCTGGCTGCCCGAACGCGGGCCGAAGCGGGACGTAGCGAGGGTCACAGACCGCGAGGATATGCCGTCAAGCCGTGAAAATCCTGGCGAAGCGCCAGGGGAGGCGGGCAGCAATTGGTCGGGATGCGACGCGTGCCGGACGCCCGTCCGGCCGCAGACGTGCAGGAAGACGCGTCATGGCTGCTAAACTATCGACTGCGACCATCCCGGTGAACGCCGGGGACAGTAAGTGGAGTCCCACTCCCACCGTTGGCCACGAGTTTTCTCAAGGTTCAGCGGTCCGGTCACAGGCATCGTGAATGCCTGTTCCGCGTGCGCGGGCGGCTGGAGCAGTTCCAGCGGCGATCGGTCGGCATTGGGCCCTGCTTGTGCAGGGCCTTTTTGCTGATGGTGTGGTTTTCCACCGCTGCGGCCGCCACAAGGAAAAGAAGCCCAACAAGGGAGGCCCCATCAGCACTGAGACCCGCGTCAACGAGCGCATCCGCGTACCTGAAGTTCGATTGATCGGACCCGGGGGAGAGCAGGTAGGCATAGTGCGCATCGAGGACGCACTGCGCGTCGCCGCGGACGCCGATCTCGACCTCGTCGAAGTTGCCCCGAACGCCAGACCTCCGGTCTGCAAGATCATGGATTACGGCAAGTTCAAATACGAGGCGGCGCAAAAGGCGCGCGAATCCCGCCGGAACCAGCAGCAGACCGTCGTCAAAGAGCAAAAGCTGCGACCGAAAATCGACGATCACGATTACGAGACCAAGAAGGGCCACGTAATCCGCTTCCTGGAGGCGGGATCGAAGGTCAAGGTCACCATCATGTTTCGCGGACGTGAGCAGTCGCGGCCCGAGCTGGGCTACCGATTGCTGCAGCGCCTGGGCGCGGACGTCGCCGACTACGGATTCGTCGAAACGTCCGCCAAGCAGGACGGCCGCAACATGACGATGGTGCTGGCACCGCACCGCGGCGCCAAGACCCGCGCGCGGGCGCGCCACCCAGAAGCACCGGGGGGAGGCGCGGCGCCGGACACCGATGCGGGAGCCGACGCCACCCCGTCGCCCAACTGACCTGACAGCGAGAAGCACGAAGTACTGAAAAGTACTGAAAGTAGAGGAAACATGCCCAAGGCCAAGACCCACAGCGGGTCGTCGAAGCGGTTCCGGCGCACCGGCACCGGGAAGATCCTGCGCCAGAAAGCCAACCGCCGGCACCTGCTGGAGCACAAGCCGTCGACCCGGACCCGACGGCTGGACGGTCGCACCACGGTGTCGGCCAACGACACCAAGCGCGTCAACAAGCTGCTGAACGGCTAGTCAGCCGGCACCCGACCATTTAGAACCATTTACTGCCAGAACGAGAGTAGGAACATCCATGGCACGCGTGAAGCGGGCGGTCAACGCCCAGAAGAAGAGGCGCAGCGTCTTAAAGGCCTCGAAGGGCTATCGCGGCCAGCGGTCCCGGCTCTATCGCAAAGCCAAAGAGCAGCAGCTGCATTCGCTGAACTACGCCTACCGCGACCGTCGTGCGCGTAAGGGCGAGTTCCGCAAGTTGTGGATCTCGCGGATCAACGCGGCTGCACGCGCCAACGACATCACCTACAACCGCCTGATCCAGGGCCTGAAGGCCGCCGGCGTCGAGGTGGACCGCAAGAACCTCGCCGACATCGCGATCACCGATCCGGCGGCGTTCACCGCGCTGGTCGACGTTGCCCGGGCGGCGCTGCCCGAGGACGTCAACGCCCCCTCGGATTCCGGAGAGGCCGCCTAACTGCCGGCGATGCCGGCACCGCTCACCGAACGCTCGGCCAGGGTGGCCGCGGCGGTCAAATTGCACCGGCATGTCGGGCGGCGCCGGGCGGGGCGGTTCCTCGCCGAGGGACCGAACCTGGTCGGGGCCGCGGCCGCGCGCGGGCTGGTCCGCGACTTGTTCGTCACCGAACTCGCGTCGCAGCGGCACGCGGCGCTGCTTGCCAAGCAGCAGTGCCCGGTCCACCTGGTCACGGAGCGGGCCGCAAAGGCGTTGTCCGACACGGTCACCCCGACGGGGCTGGTGGCGGTTTGCGACATGCCGGTGAGCTCGCTCGAGGACGCGCTGACGGACTCGCCGCGGCTGGTCGCTGTTCCCATCGAGATCGGTGAGCCGGGCAACGCGGGCACCCTGATCCGCATCGCCGACGCGATGGGTGCGGGGGCGGTGGTGCTCGGCGGGCACAGCGTCGATCCCTACAACGGCAAGTGCCTGCGCGCGTCGGCCGGCAGCATCTTCTCGATCCCGGTTGTCTCCGCGCCCGACGCCGCCGCCGCGGTCGCCGCGTTGCGCGCCGCGGGGTTGCAGGTGCTGGCCACGACCGTGGACGGCGAGACCCGGCTCGACGAGGCGGACCTCGCCACACCGACGGCCTGGCTGTTCGGAGCCGAATCACACGGCTTGTCGGCCGAGCTCGCGGCGGCGGCGGACCGCCGCGTACGCATCCCGATGGCCGGCGGCGCCGAAAGCCTCAACGTGGCCGCCGCCGCAGCCATCTGCCTGTACCAAAGCGCCCGGGCGCTCGACCCCCGATAGGCCCTTCCAGCAAACTGCGCAGTTTGCGTACCGGGATTGGTTGCGAAAAGTTTGCCAATAACGCTTTCCGATGCTCGCGGCCTGCTAGGCTTTGCGTCTCGTCGCTAGTCCGGCGGTCTGCGTAGCGACGGTTTCGACGGCAGGAAGGCCCGAGAATGTCATTGCTGAGCGTGACGCCAGACATCGTGGCAGAGGCAAGCGGAAACTTACAGAATCTGGGTTCTGAGCTGCGTGAAGCAAGCGCAGCGGCGGCGAGCCAGACGACCTCGGTCGCTGCTCCCGCCGCCGACGAGGTGTCGGCCGCGATCACGGCGCTGCTTGGTTCGCACGCGCAGCAATTTCAAGCCATAAACGCGCAGGCGTCGGCCTTTCACGAGGAGTTCGTGAACGGGCTCAGTGGCGCCGCGGCCCAGTATGCGAGCACCGAACTCACCAACGCTCAGCAAACATTGGCGGGCGTCGGGAACGCGCCGGCCCAGGCTCTGCCGGCCGCTGTCACCCTCCCCGGTCTCAACCAGACCTTCAACGTCGGTCCCTTCGGCATCTCGCTGAATGCGACGGCCGTTTCTTTCGGCACCGGCGGGGTGCTGGGTATCGCGAATGGCAGCGTCGCCCTGAACACCCCATTTGGTGCCGTGCCGTTGCTGTCGGCCGCCGGGACCGAAGGCGTCGCCCCCAACGGGCAGTTCTTCTTATCCGTGGGCCAAGCGCTTCCGTATTTTTCCTACGGGACATCGGTGACCGGGACGTTATTGCCCGCGATCTCGATCACCGGGGTGACCGTCGACATCAGCCATCTGCAGCTTTCGTTCCCGGGGACCTACTTCGGCGGCCTGCTCCCCAACGCTTCGATCCAGTAGCCGCCCGGCCTGCTCAGGCCGCCCTGGGCCGCCGGCCCCGCGCGGGCCGCAGGCCGGTCAGCGAGAGCGTGCCGTGCACAAACGATCCCGCGCGCTCCATCAGGAACTTGGCGGGGTCGAGCGGCGCACGCGGGGCGAAACGGGATCGCGGCGGAAAGTAATGCATCGGCAGCCCGCGGCGGTCGCGCGGCGGTGCCATGAATGCCGGCGCCTCCACCAGCGGCGCGTCGCTGGGTAGCCGCCCCTCGGCGCGGCGATAGGCGGCCAGCGCGCGCGGGTGCAGCCGGATCTCGTCGGGAACGGCCAGGAAGGCCAACTCGACGAGCTTCCCGAACACGCGCAGCAGCACCTCGTCGCCCGGCGTCCAGTGCATGCCCGCCTTCTCGCGCACCGCCGGCTCGAACAGTCCCGCCGCGATCCAGCGCTGGCCGGCCACCAGCGGCCTGAACAACTGGTCCCAGATCGGCGTCGGCATCAGCACGAACTTGGGCTTGGGAATGCGGATCTTGAAGATGTCCAGCGTCGCCTGATTGATTTCCAGCTCCTCGCGGCACACCCGATCCCAGTACTCCAGAAACTCTTCCCACGAACGAGGCACCGGTCGCATGCTCATGCCGTACATGCGGTACCACTGCACGTGCTCTTCGAACAGCTGTCGCTTCTCGGCTTCGGTCAGGCCCCCGCAGAAGTACTCGGCCACCTTGATGATGAGCATGAAAAACGTGGCGTGCGCCCAATAGAAAGTCTCGGGGTTGAGCGCGTGGTAGCGGCGCCCCGCACCGTCGACGCCCTTGATGGTGCGGTGATAGCTCTTGATTTGCTGACCGGTCTGGGCCGCGCGGTCGCCGTCGTAGACCACGCCCATGATCGGATAGACCGAGCGCGCCACTCGCTGCAGCGGCTCACGCAACAGGATGGAATGCTCCTCGACGCCCGCACCCAGTTCCGGATACATGTTCTGGATCGCGCCGATCCAGACGCCCATCATTCCGGTGCGGAGGTCACCGAAGTACTTCCAGGTGAGCGAGTCGGGTCCGAGGGGATCCGCGGATGTCGTTGGTATGGCAGTCATCTCGGCCTCCTGGGCCCACGATAACTTTGACAACGCACGTTGTCTACGATTTCGCGGCCGCGTGCCGCAAGTGGTATCCAACGTGTGCGAACACGTGACGATGGGTGGCCGGAAGGACCTCTCGGCGAACAGTTTGTGGCTATCGCAATTTGGTCGGGTCAACTTTGCCCGACCTTCCACGAATTGACCTTGTAAATACTTTGGGCCTCTGCCGAAAACGGCACTTCGCAGTTATGATTACTCCACCTCACGCGGCTGTATTCCGCGTGAGAATTATTCAGCGACGAAGGGGTGCTATGTCATTCGTAAGTGTCGTTCCTGACTTATTGAGCTCGGCAGGCGGAAATCTGGCTGATATCGGTTCGTCGCTGCGCGCGGCCCAGGCGGCGGCGATGGCCCAGACGACCGCAATCGCGGCGCCGGGTGCCGACGAGGTTTCTACGGCGATCTCCTCGTTATTCGGTAGCGCCGGCCGCGAATTCCAGGCCATCGGGGCGCAGGCGGCGGCCTATCACGACAGCTTCGTCGGTGCGCTGACCGCCGGGGCCGGTCAGTACGCCAGCGCCGAAGCCGTGAATGTTCAGCAAACGTTGACCAGCCTGCTCACCGCCCCGACCCAGACGGTGTCGGGCGCCCTTAGCAACATCAACACTCCTTTTGGCCCCGTATCGGTCTCGTTGGGCGGGAGCCTGCCCCCGGTCGGCACGGACGGCCCGTTCTCGGGATTCGCCAACGCGACCAACGCGGTGCTCGGCAGCGCGAACGTGACGCTGGCCGGAAACGTGTTGACGGGCCCGTCGGGTCCGGGGACAGAATTCCAAGTCACGGGCGCGACCTTTAACGCGCCCCAGCTGCTTTCGTTTCTCAGTGCCACCACGGGCCCCGGCGTCTCGGGCAACGCCGCGCTGATGAATAGCGTCAATACATTAATCGGCGACTTGCAAACGGGGAACTTCCCGGGAGCCGCATTGGCGCTCGTTAGCGCTCCCGGCAACTATTTGACCGCCATTACCATAGGCTCCACGACGGTCAACATCCCAATTGATACCACCGCCTTTGGTGGTCCGGTCGGTACCCTAAGCATTCCCTTCAATGGGATTTTTGCCTCTCCCCAGCCCATAACGGCATCGTGGCCGACATTTGACGTCACGACCGGCGGGACTACTTACACGGTCCTCGGTGCCAATAACCTGCCAATTGGAAACACGAGCGGCTTAGTCCCGTACGTGCTGGGTGGAATCGCGGGCCTGGCCGGTCTTTAGCGGCGCCCCTGCCTTCGGCGGGGCGGTCGTGGCGGGGGTGTGACACAGACGTGGCGACCGTCATTGCCCGGGTCTCCCGACAGCACCTAACCTGGCCAAGTGGAACTCGCGCCGCGCGATCCGGACCCGGGCGAGGCCTCGGAGACGGACCTCAAGACCAACCGTGAAGCGGTGGCGACCGCGCCCCCGGCTTCGGAACGGCGGTCTCCTGCGCGCTGGCTGCACTCCACGAATCACAGCCCAGGTGTGGTGTCGTTTGTGCGGCGGGCGCGCCGGCTGTTGCCGGGAGATCCGGAATTCGGCGACCCGTTGTCCACCGCGGGCGAGGGCGGTCCGCGGGCCGCGGCCCGCGCCGCCGATCGTTTGCTGGGAGATCGGGACGCGGCGTCGCGCGAGCTCAGCCTCGGTGTGTTGCAGGTGTGGCAGGCGCTGACCGAGACCGTTTCCCGACGACCGGCAAACCCGGAGGTCACGCTCGTCTTCACCGACCTGGTCGGCTTCTCGACATGGTCGCTGCAAGCGGGCGACGAGGCGGCCCTCACCCTGCTGCGACGGGTGGCACGGGCGGTCGAGCCGCCGTTGCTCGACGCTGGAGGCCACATCGTCAAGCGCATGGGCGACGGACTCATGGCCGTGTTCCGCGATCCGACGGTCGCCTTGCGGGCATCGCTGGCCGCGAACGAGGCGCTGAAATCGGTTGAAGTGGCGGGTTACACGCCACGGATGCGGATCGGGATCCACACCGGCCGGCCACAGCGAATGGCCGCGGACTGGCTCGGCGTCGATGTGAACGTCGCCGCTCGAGTTATGGAACGCGCCACCAAAGGTGGAATCATGGTGTCGAGCTCGACGTTGGATCAGATACCGCAGACCGAGCTGGACGCGTTGGGCATCGTCGCCAAGCGTGCACGTAAGCCCGTATTCGCGGGTAAGCCAGCCGGCGTCCCCGCTGACCTGGGGATATACCGCCTCAAGACTCTTAGGGAGTTAACAGCCTTTGATCACACTTCCGAAACAAATTAGTCCACATAATGGATGGCAATGATTGGGGGCATCTTCTCCCGGCTTGCCCGGGTTCGGTTCACGGTGGGGTATGTGGCGGCACTGCTCGCCATCAGCTGCGCGCTCATCGCGCTCGGCCCGCACGCGCATGACGTGCTTGTTGAGCGAGCCAGCACCAACCTGTACAACCTGGCCCACGGCCACCTGGGGACTCTGTTGGGCAGCGCGCTGGTCGTAGACGCCGGACCGCTGTACTTCTGGTTGCCCTTCCTGACCTGCCTGCTCGCGCTCGCCGAGCTGCACCTACGCACCATCCGGCTGGTGGTGGCGTTCCTGGTCGGCCACATCGGCGCCACCCTGTTGGTGGCCGCCGCCCTCGCCGCGGCAGTCGAGTTCGGCTGGATGCCGGTGTCGATCACCCGGGCCAGCGATGTCGGGATGAGCTACGGCGCCCTGGCGGTGCTCGGAGCGATGACGGCGGTGATCCCCGCGCGGTGGCGCGCGGCATGGGTCGGTTGGTGGGTCGCGGCGGGCCTGGCCTCGGCGATCATCGGCGGCGATTTCACCGACGCCGGCCACACCGCGGCCGTGGTGCTGGGCGTGCTGGTATCCGCCCGGTTCCGGCAGCCGATCCACTGGACGCCGACCCGCCTCGTGATGCTTGCGGCGTCCTCGGGCTTCGGTTTCCTGATCCTGGCGCACCACTGGGGGACGATGGCCGCCGCGCCGGTGTTCGGGGTGCTGGGCGCGCTGGCGGCCCACAAGGCTTATCAATTCGTCACCGGACGCGGTGTGGTGCCCGTTCTGCCGGTTGACGCCGCTCCGCAGCCGGTCGCAACCGGCTAATCACCCGCCGGCCAACGGCCCGGCACGCACCGAGCGTCGCGCACCGAATCACCTATGATCGGCACTTGCGCTGGGCGCATGCCGGCGCGTTCAACAGCCTCGTCAGCAAGGAGAGTGCCGCCGCGTGGGCGATCAACCCGTCGACCTGTCGCCGGAAGCGTTGGCCGAGGCGGTCTCGGCCGCCCGCCACGCCATCGCGGGCGCCGACGACCTGGACGCGCTGGCGCGGGTCAAGACCGAGCACCTCGGGGACCGCTCGGCGCTGGCGCTGGCGCGCCAGGCGCTGGGCAGCGTCCCCAAGGACGAGCGCGCCGACGCGGGCAAGCGCGTCAACACCGCGCGCGGCGAGGCCCAACGCTGCTACGACGAGCGGCTGGCGGAACTGCGCGCCGAGCGCGACGCCGCGGTCCTGGTCGCCGAGGGCATCGACGTCACGTTGCCGTCGACCCGACAGCCACCCGGCGCCCGGCACCCGATCACAATCCTGGCCGAGCACATCGCCGATACCTTCATCGCGATGGGATGGGAGCTGGCCGAGGGACCCGAGGTCGAAACCGAGCAGTTCAACTTCGACGCCCTGAATTTCCCGGCCGACCACCCCGCCCGCAGCGAACAGGACACGTTCTACATCGCGCCCGAGGATTCCCGCCAGCTGCTGCGCACTCACACGTCGCCGGTCCAGGTCCGCACGCTCTTGGAACGGGAGCTGCCCGTCTACATCATCTCGATCGGCCGCACGTTCCGCACCGACGAGCTCGACGCCACCCACACGCCGGTCTTCCACCAGGTCGAGGGCCTGGCGGTGGACCGCGGCCTGTCGATGGCGCACCTGCGCGGGACGCTGGATGCGTTCGCGCGCGCCGAGTTCGGGCCGACCGCGCGCACCCGGATCCGGCCGCACTTCTTCCCGTTCACCGAACCGTCCGCCGAGGTCGACGTGTGGTTCGCCAACAAGAAGGGCGGCGCGGACTGGGTGGAGTGGGGCGGCTGCGGAATGGTCCATCCAAACGTGTTGCGCGCCGCCGGAATTGACCCCGAGGTCTACTCCGGCTTCGCCTTCGGCATGGGCCTGGAGCGCACCCTGCAATTCCGCAATGGGATCCCGGACATGCGTGACATGGTCGAGGGTGACGTCCGGTTTTCGCTGCCGTTCGGGGTGGGTGCCTGATGCGCGTCCCCTTGAGCTGGCTGCGCGAGGTCGTGACGGCCGGCGCCCCAGGCTGGGACGCGACGCCCGACGACATCAAGCAGACCCTGGTGCGCATCGGCCACGAGGTCGAAGAGGTCGTCACCCTGGGCCCGGTCGACGGCCCGCTGACGGTCGGGCGCGTCACCTCCATCGAAGAGCTCACCGAGTTCAAGAAGCCCATCCGCGCCTGCCTGGTGGACGTCGGCGAGGATAAGCCACGCGAGATCGTCTGCGGGGCAACCAACTTCGCGGTCGGCGATCTGGTGGTGGTGGCGTTGCCCGGCACCACGCTGCCCGGCGGCTTTGCCATCACGGCTCGCAAGACCTACGGCCGCAGCTCCGACGGCATGATCTGCTCGGCCGCCGAACTCGGCATGGGCGCAGACCATTCCGGAATCCTGGTGCTGCCACCCGAAACCGCCGCGCCGGGAGCCTCGGGCGCCGACGTGCTCGGCCTCGACGACGTCGTTTTCCACCTGGCGATCACTCCCGATCGTGGCTACTGCATGTCGGTGCGGGGCGTGGCGCGCGAGATCGCGTGCGCGTACGACCTCAACTTCGTCGACCCGGCCGACATCAAACCGCTGCCGGTCGAGGGCGAGGCCTGGCCGCTCACGGTGGACCCCGAGACGGGCGTGCGCCGGTTCGCGCTCCGCCCGGTCACCGGGATCGACCCGACCGCGGTGTCGCCGTGGTGGCTGCAGCGCCGGCTGCTGCTGGCCGGTATCCGCGCGACGTCGCCCGCGGTGGACGTCACCAACTACGTGATGCTCGAGCTCGGCCACCCGATGCACGCGCACGACCGCAATCGCATCACCGGGGGCCTTGCCGTGCGGTTCGCCCGGCCCGGCGAGACCGTCGTCACGCTGGACGACGTCGAGCGGCGGCTCGATCCGGCCGACGTTCTCATCGTCGACGACCAGGCGACCGCGGCGATCGGCGGCGTCATGGGCGCGGCCACCACCGAGGTGCGCGACGACTCCACCGACGTGCTGCTGGAGGCGGCCGTGTGGGACCCGGCGGGGGTGTCGCGTACCCAGCGCCGGCTCCACCTGCCCAGCGAGGCGGCCCGCCGCTACGAGCGCTCCGTCGACCCGGCCATCTCGGTCGCCGCCCTGGACCGGTGCGCCGCGCTGCTCGCCGAGATCGCCGGGGGAGCGGTGTCGCCGACGCTGACCGATTGGCGGGGCGATCCGCCGCGCGAGGACTGGTCGCTCCCACGGATCCGGATCAGCGTCGACCTGCCGGACCGCATAGCCGGGGTGGCCTACGGCCCCGGCACGACGGCCCGGCGCCTCACCCAGATCGGCGCGGCGGTGGCCGAAAACGACGACATCCTGATCGTGACGCCGCCGAGTTGGCGCCCCGACCTGTTGCAGCCCGCCGACCTCGTCGAGGAGGTCATGCGGCTGGAGGGGCTGGAGGTTATCCCGTCGGTGCTGCCGGCGGCCCCGGCGGGGCGTGGCCTCACCGCGGCGCAGAAGCGGCGCCGCGCGATCGGCAAGTCGCTGGCCCAATCCGGTTACGTGGAGATCCTGCCGACGCCGTTCTTGCCCGCCGGCATCTTCGACCTGTGGGGGCTGCCCGCCGACGACCCGCGGCGCGCGACCACGCGTGTGCTCAACCCGCTGGAAGCCGACCGCCCGGCGCTGGCCACCACGCTGTTGCCGGCGCTGTTGGAAGCCTTGGGGCGCAACGTCTCTCGCGGCATCGTCGACGCCGCGCTGTTCGCCCTGGCGCAGGTTGTTCAGCCGACCGACGAGACCCGCGGTGTCGAGCTCATCCCGGTCGACCGTCGGCCGACCGACGCCGAGATCGCGATGCTGGACGCATCCCTGCCGCGACAACCGCAGCACGTCGCCGCGGTGCTGACCGGCCTGCGTGAACCGCGCGGCCCCTGGGGCCCCGGCCGCCGGGTGGAAGCCGCGGACGCGTTCGAGTCGGTGCGAATCGTGGCGCGCGCCAGTGGGATTGATGTTCGCTTACGGGCGGCCCAACACCTGCCGTGGCATCCGGGCCGGTGCGCCGAGGTACTCGTCGGGGAGACGTGCGTGGGTTATGCCGGGCAGCTGCACCCCGCCGTGATCGAGCGCTCCGCGCTGCCGAAGGGCACCTGCGCGATGGAGCTGAACCTCGACGCGATCCCCATCGTGGACGTGCTGCCGGCGCCGCGGGTGTCGCCGTTCCCGGCCGTGTTCCAGGACGTCAGCCTGGTGGTGGCCGCGCACGTGCCGGCCCAGGCGGTGGCGGACGCCGTTCGCGAGGGGGCCGGCGAACTGCTCGAAGACCTGCAGCTGTTCGACGTGTTCACGGGTCCGCAGATCGGCGAGGACCGCAAATCCCTGACGTTCGCCCTGCGCTTCCGGGCGCCGGATCGCACGCTGACCGAGGACGACGCGAGCGCGGCCCGTGACGCCGCCGTGCGGCGCGCCGCCGAGGTGGTCGGCGCCGAACTGCGCGCCTGAGGCCGGCGCCCCGGATCTACGACCCCTGCCGCGGTTTTCTACGCCATTTGGCCGATGGTCTTCGTTGGCGACGCCGAAAAGATCTTACTTGCAAGTAAGAACGGGTCATCGGGCAAACAGCCGAGGGGATTGGTATGTCGTTTCTGAGCGTGGCGCCGGAGCTCCTACAGGGAGCCGCACAGCAGTTGGCAGGTGCTGGTTCGTCGCTGGCCGAGGCCGCCGCGACCGCGACGGCTCCCACCACCGAGATCGCCGCCGCCGCCGGCGACGAGGTGTCGGTCGCGATCGCCGCGATGTTCGGGAACGCCGGACGCGAATTCCAGGCGATGAGCGCCCAGGCCCAGGCCTTTCACTCGGAATTCGTCTCGTTAATGAACGCCGGGGCCGGCGCCTATGTGAGTGCGGAGGCCGTCAACGTCGAGCAAGTCCTGCTGGACTTCGGTGCCACTGTCGCGGCCCCGTATCAGGCGTTGGTCGCGAACACGGCGAACAACCTGCAAAGCCTCGGCGGTGCGATCGGGGGGAACCCCGCGCCGCTCCTGAATCAGTTCCTCAGCAACCAACTCGGGTATGGCCAGGCCGTCGCGACGGGATTCCAGAGCGCGGTGGCGAACCTGCCCGCCGAGCTGGCCAATTTGCCGACGAACATCTCGGCGCTCTCGGCGATCAACCCGGCGTCCCTCGCGCAGCAGCTCGTCAACCAACAAATCGGCTATGCGCAGTTGATCACCACCTCGCTGCAGAACGCCGGCAACGATTTCGTGGCCGGTTTGACCGCGCTGCCGCTGAACCTGCAGACCGGTCTTCAAACCATCATGTCCGGGGACGTCACCGGAGGGTTGCTGCAAGTCGGCGGCGCCTTCTTGGCCCCCGTCTTCACCGACCTCAACGTCACCGTCGACCCCGTCACCGGGCTCCTTGATATCGTGCCCGGCGGCGCGTTGGGGGACCTGCTACCCATCCTCGGCATCCCCGCGCAAATGGCGCAGAACTTCACGAATCTGCTTCCGGCCGGGACGATTCCGGCAACGGTGGCGCAGCACGCGACCAATCTGTTCACGACGCTGACGGATGTGTCCCAGACCCTGGATCTCAACACCGGCAACCTGCACATCGGGTTGCCCGTGGTGCTCGCACTTGACGCGCTGGGCCCGCCGATCACCACGCTGCAGGCGGTCGGCTCGAGCGCGAGCGCTTTCATCGGCGCGGTGCAAACCGGCGACGGGCTGGGGGCGGTCGCCGCACTGATCGATGCCCCCGCCGTCATCGCCAACGGCTTCCTCAACGGCCAGGCAGCGCTGCCGCTGCCGTCCCTGCTCGGCGGTCCCGGCGGTATCGAGACGATCACCGCGATCCCGGTCGGCGGGATCCTCACCCCCCTGCAGTTCGCCTCGCTCAGCATTCCGGCGCTGGGACCGGGATCCATCACGCTGAGCGGCACAGCCTTCGGGGGGATCCTCCCGGGCCTGCTGGTCTTCCTTCCCGAAACTCTCGCGCAGGCGATCGGCGCGCCGCCGCTCGGATAGCTGTTCGGCTACCCTGAGCTGCGGTGTTGGGCGCACCGCGTCCGAAACGGTTCGCAAGCGCAACGATTTTCGGGAAATCCTTGCGCCCGTATTGACAAAAGACGACGCCTTATTAGACTCACGTCTGTCTTGCTTACCCGCGGGTAAGTTTACTGCTCGGTAAGCGACAGCAAGAACAGTCGAGGGGGGCCTCGCGCACGTCCGCGCGAGGCCTTATTCGGCTGTGTCCATGTGGGTGACCACTGGTCATCGTCCAGTGGCCGAGGAGAGGATGGATATGTCATTTGTGATCGCAACGCCGGATCTGGTCGAGAGCGCGGCCGCGGATTTGGCGGGTATTCGTTCGTCGCTGGTCGAGGCGGCAGCGACCGCGGCGGCTCCCACGACCGGGATCGTGACGGCGGCCCAGGACGAGGTTTCGCTTGCGATCGCATCGATGTTCGGCAACTTCGGCGAACAATTCCAGGCAGTCAGCGCGCAGGCGCACGCCTTTCATCAGCAGTTCGTCTCATTGATGAATGCCGGCGCGGGTGCCTACGCGAGCGCCGAGGCCGCGAACGCCGCGCAGACGGTGCTGGGCGGCGCGATCGAGCAGAGTCTCGGTGGGGTCGCCGGGGAGATTCAGTCTGGCGCGCAAGCGATTTCGAACGCGATCGCCGGCTCGCCGATCGGTTTGGGTTCGCTTCCGACGGGCGGGGCGTCCGCGCTGATGAACGGAATCGGATCGTTTGGAGCCACGGTCGCCGCGCCGTACCAGGCGCTGGTCTCGAATACGGTCACCAACCTGCAGGCCATCGGCAACACCGTGGTGAGCAATCCGTTCCCTTTCCTGCACCAACTCGTCAATAACCAGATCTTCTACGGGCAGGAGATCGCGACCGGTATTCAAAACCTGCCCGCCACGTTGGCCAACTTGCCGGCGACGATTCAGACTGCGCTGCAAGGCCTTTCGACGGTCAATCCCGGTGCAGTGCTACAGCAGTTGATCACCAGCCAGATCGCCGACGCTCAAGTCGTCGTCACGGGTCTGCAAAGCGCCGCCCATGATTTCGCCACCGGAATCCAAACCCTGCCGGGGGGCTTCCAGACGGCCGCCCAGGACCTCCTCGCCGGGGACAACGGCGGCGCATACGGCGCCATCAACCAAGCCCTCATCAACGCCTTCCTGCCTGGCTTCAATGGCGTTCAAGTTGGGCCGGGTGATACGTCAGTTGTCCTCGACATCGTCCCGATCGGTCCGTTGGGAGACCTTGCCCCGATCCTGGCAATACCCGGGCAGATGGCGCAGAACGTCACCAACCTGCTACCCGCCGGCTCTATCCCAGCCCAAATGGCGCAGCACGCGACCAATCTGGTCAGCGCCTTCACCAACCTGGGGACCACGCTCACCATCAGCAATGTCGCCGATCTGAGCTTTGGGATCCCGCTGCAGCTCATTTTGGACGGGATCGGTGGCCCGGCGAACGCGTTGAGCGCGCTCAACTCCACCGGGGTAGCCCTCGTAGGCGCGGCGCAGGCCGGCAACGCGTCCGCGTTCGCGGCCACGCTCCTCGATGCGCCGGCCGTCGTCGCCGACGCCTTCCTCAATGGCTCGATGCTCGTACCGCTACCACCGGCCGCTGTCACGTTGTTCGGCTTTACGCTTCCGTCGACCACCTACCTTCCGTTAGGCGGTATCCTCACCCCGCTCAGCCTGCCGTCGGTTTTCGTCGACCTCGGTGGAGGGGATCTCGCCCAGCTCGAACTCTCGGGCAGCACTCCCATCGGGGGCCTCATCCCTGGGCTCTTGAGCTTCCCGGCGCAGCTGGCGGCGGACATCGCCGCCACGTAATCGACCACTATTTAGTCGCTGCGGGGAGGGCGCCGGTGTAGGCCGGCGCCCTCCCTAGCTGCGCTTTCCAGCGTGACGTCCCCCAAAGTCGCAAAACCGTAGCGAAAGCTGTGAAAACGCAAATTGTCTTTTCCGTTACGCCCGACGGCTTATTAGGCTCGTGTCTGTCAAGGGTTACTGCCGGGTAAGTTCCCGGCCGGTAACCGGCAGCGGATGACTCGAGCGGGGCTTCGCGCCGCGCCGGCGCGGGGGTCCTCGTTGGTCTCGTACGGAATATCGGATGACCACCGGTCATCCGGCTAGTGCCCGAGGAGAGGGTGGAAATGTCGTTTGTGATCGCAACGCCGGACCTGGTGCAGAGCGCGGCCCAGGATCTCGCCGGTATTCGTTCGTCGCTTGCGGAGGCCGCGGCGTCGGCGGCCGGTCCCACGACCGGGATCGCCACGGCCGCTCAGGACGAGGTATCGGTCGCGATCGCATCGATGTTCGGGAACTTCGGCCAGGAATTTCAGGCGCTGACTGCCCAGGCGCAGGCCTTTCACCAGCAGTTCGTCTCCTTGATGAACGCGGGGGCGGGCGCCTACGCGAGTGCGGAGGCCGCCAACGCCGCCCAGGTCGTCGGTGGCGAGGTTCAGTCTGGCGCGCAAGCGATTTCGAACGCGATCGCCAGCTCGCCCATCGGTCTGGGTTCACTCCCCACGGGCGGCGCCTCCGCGGCGATCACCGGCCTCAACTCGTTCGGCGCTGCCGTGGCCGCGCCGTATCAGGCGCTCGTCTCGAACACGGTCACCAACCTGCAGGCGATCGGAAGCACGTTCACCGCCAACCCGTTCCCGTTCCTGCACCAGCTCGCCAACAACCAGATCGGCTACGCGCAAACGATCGGTTCCTCGATCGTGACCGGCATCCAAAACCTGCCCGCCGAGCTGGCCAGCTTGCCGGCGGCCATCCAGACCGGCATCCAGGGCCTGTCGACGCTGAACCCCGGTGGGCTGCTGCAGCAATTGGTCACCAACCAGATCGGCTACGCCCAGACCGTCGTCACCGGGCTGCAGAACGCCGGCACCGACCTCGTCACCGGGCTGAGCGGCTTGCCCGCCAGCTTCCAGGCGGCCGGTCAGGCCCTCGCCGGCGGCGACATCCAGGGCGCGGTGAACGCCGTCGCGCAGGGCTTGGAAAACGTTGTGCTGCCTGGTTTCCAGCCCATCAGCTTCGACATCGGCCAACTCGGGTCGCCCACCGCGACGCTCCTTCCGGTCACACCGCTCGGGCCGCTCGGAGACCTCGCACCGATCCTCGCCATACCCGGACAGATGGCGCAGAACGTCGCCAACCTGTTCCCCCCGGGGTCCATCCCCGCTCAGATGGCGCAGAACTTCGCCAACGTGGTCGAGACGCTCACCAACTTCGGGGCGACGTTTAATCCGGCGGACCTCGGCATCACCTTCGGCCTGCCCTTGCAGTTCCTCCTGGACGCGATCGGCGCGCCGGCCAACGCCTTGAGCGCGCTGAATTCGAGTGCGCTCGCCTTTGTCACGGCGGTGCAGACGGGCGACCCGTTGGGGGCCGCGGCAGCGCTGATTGGTACTCCGGGCGCCGTTGCGAATGGCTTCCTGAATGGCCAAACGTTCATCAGCCTGCCGACGCTGCCCGTCACCGTGACGGTTGCCGGCCAGCCGCTCTTGACCCTCAACTCGGTGGCTGAGGTCCCGTTGGGTGGGCTCCTCACTCCGCTCAGCCCCATTCAGCTTGGCGGGGGTGGGGGCCCGCTTCCGGGCACTCAAATCGGTGGCCTCATCCCGGGCCTGCTGAGCTTCGGGTCGCAACTCGCGGCGGTCATCACCCCCTGACGTCGCCGTCGCGAGCCGGCCTCTCGGCGGCAAAGCCGCACTAAAACCGCCGTTTCTCGCGTGGTGAATCGGTGCGACAAAGCCCCCCATTCATCTCGATGGCCGTCGGCGACGGTCGTATGAAGCGATGGGGGACCGGACTGCCGATCTATGAGCCCCAGCAACTCGCGCGGCGATCACCCCGCTGGATAGGCGCTGTTCGGCTCGAGTGGGGCGCTTTCGTGGCGAAATCGTGACGCCACACATGCCACGAAAATGCGCAATTTCCTCCGCTCGCACACTGGCCCCTTTAACCTCATATTCATCTTGGTCACCACCCGGTGATCCTCTTGATGAGCCGATGGGAGACGGCGATGTCGTTTGTCATTGCGCAGCCGGAATTGGTGCAGGCGGCCGCCCAGAACCTGGCGGGAATCCGCTCAGCGCTCAGCGAGGCGAGCGCCGCCGCCGCCGGCCCGACGACCGGGGTGGTGGCTGCGGCCCACGATGAGGTGTCGGGCGCCATCGCGGCGCTGTTCGACAGCTTCGGCCGGGAATACCAAGCCATCAGTCTGCAAGCTCAGGCGTTTCACGCCCAGTTCGTCAACCTGATGAACGCCGGTGCGGGGGCCTATCTCAGCACGGAAGCAGCGAATGCGGAGCAGGCCCTCGCGAGCGCAGTGAACGCTCCGGTGCAGGGGCTGATCGGGGGAGGTGCGGCCGCGGCGACCAGCGACGCGCTCGGAATCGCCGGCCCGTACGAAAGCCTGGCCACGAACACGGCTGCCAACCTGCAGAGCATCGGGAACACCTGGACCACGGTCACTGCGCCCGCCATGTTCAAGGCGATGAGCACCTACACCAACCCGCAGCTCATCCTCGGGGCGTTGCAGACCGGCAACCCGCTGCCCGTCCTGAGCACGGGCGGACAGTTCGCGCTGGGCTCCGCCAACCTTTTCCGCGACCTGATCGTTCCCGCCTCGCTGACCGTGACGTCCATTAATCCGCCATCGTTTGCCGTCGGACTGGGACTGCCGGAGGTGCTGGCTTTTGACGCGTTGGGCGCGCCAGTCAACGCCGGCCTCGCGGCATCACTAAGCGGCGCAGCGTTTCTCGAGGCCGTTGGCACGGGCAACCCACTGGCGGCGTTCACCGCGTTCGTCGACGCCCCCGCCAACATCGCCAACGCTTTCCTCAACGGCGAGCAGACGCTACCCGTAATGCTGGCGCCTGGCCTGACGGCCGACGTTCCCTTCTCCGGGCTCCTCGTGCCCGTGCAACCGTTTACGACGACGGCGTCGCTGCTCGGGACTTCGATCAGTGTCAGCGGCCCGCCCGTCGGCGGAATCGTTCCCGCCCTGCTGGACTACGCGCCGCAACTGCTTGCGTCCTCCTTCGGCGGCTAATTGACGCGCCTTCTGGCGCCTGTAGAGCGCTTCGCGCGGGCCTTGCTCGTCGTCGCCGATGGAAGATGGCGACCCAGGATCGTTGCCCCGGTCCGGATTATGTTGTCGCGGAGATAGTTTCGGTCATTCCGAGCTGCGTTGACGCCGCGCTCCTGCGTTCACTCGCCGGGGCGGACTGAGAGACCCGAGACAATCCTCGGTTTCCCCGAGCAAATCAAACTCACTATTCAACTCGTGTTTACTTCGAGTTTCACCGGGTAGCCCGTGCCGATGAATCGAGGTGGCAGGGCATGTCGTTTGTGATCGCGGCGCCGGAGGCAGTTGAGGCGGCGGCAGGGGATTTGGCGGGTATCCGGGCCTCGTTGGTTGAGGCGACGGGGCTGGTTGCGGGCCCCACGACGGCGATAGTGCCCGCCGCGGCGGACGAGACATCGGCCGTCGTCTCCGCGATCTTCGCCAAGGTCGGGCAGGAATTTCAAGCGCTCAGCGCCCAGGCCCAGGCGTTTCATGCCGAGTTCGTCAGATTGTTGACCAAGAGCGGGGTCGCCTACGCCGGAGCCGAGTTCGCCAACGCCGAACAGGCTGTGGCGAACGTGGTCACCACGCCAGTCGAGGCAGGGGCCGGCGCTGCCCAGGCCGTCAGCGCGGCCGGGCTGCTTGGTGGGATCCTCGGGAGTGGGACCCCGAGCGGCTCGCTTCTTGGCGGTTTGGGCTCGCTCGGGGGCGTCCTGGGTCCCCTGGGAAACCTGGGCTCGCTTGGAAACAACCTGGGCACCCTGCTGACGAGCGCGCTTCCCGGGTTGCCGACGACGCTGGCCGGCCTGGCGAATCCCTTTACCGGCGTGGCCAATTCGCTACTTCCAGGGCTGATCAACATCCAAGCTAGCTCGGGCCCCTACTTCACCGGCATCGCGGGACCATACGAAGCGCTCGTCTATAACACGGCGAACAACCTGCAGAGCCTGGTGGGTGGTTGGTTGGCCGATCCATTTCCGTTCCTACGGCAGGTCGTCGCCAACCAGATGAGCTACGGCCAGACTATCGCGACAGCACTGCAGACCGGTGACTACCAGCCCGTGGCTGCCATACCCGGCCGTATCGCCCAGAACGTCGCCAATGTCGTTGGGACGCTGACCAATACCGGAGTCACGTCATCGCTGGTGGTGCAGTCGCTCACGGTCCCCACCGACGTGACGGTTGACAACGCCGTCGGGCTGCCGTTGGTGTTCGCTGCCAGCCTGATGGGCCCGCCCGCGGCCACGATCGATGCGGCCGCCTACAGCGCGGGGACGTTCGCGACGGCCGTGCAGGCCGGGAACGCCCCCGCGGCATTCGCGGCACTTGTAGATGCACCCGCCTTCATCGTCAACGGCTTCCTCAACGGCCAGGCGACATATCCCTACGCGCTCAACCTGTCCAGTCTCACTGGGCCCGCCATCGGGAGCATCGCCAACGTCACCGTGGTCGCCGACTTCCCGCTCGACGGAATACTTCATGCGCCCGGCTATTACCCGGTGACGGCGACGGTCACGCTTCTCGACAACACTGTTCTGCCTCCGATCAACGTCAACATCGGGGCCGGCAGCACACCCTTCAGCGGGTTGGTGCCCTTCCTGGTGAATTACGTGCCGCAACAGCTCGCCCAGGCGATCGGCGCGCCCGTGTCACCCCCGCCGCTGATCTCGATAACCCTCCCAACCTTCTAGTTCGGCAGGTCCCAGGAGGGGCGTCGACGGAAAGTCCTTGTCACTCCTGCCTTTTCGGTACGCGGATACCAATTTGGTCTACTGTGACGCCCGGTAGCGCGGCGTGCCCCTGCCTGGCGGTCTCGCCGGTCCTAACCGCCTGACCGGATAAATCGGCGTGCCTGCGTTCAGCCAGTCGTCGCGACGGGCGGTTCTGGAAACGGCTTGTCATTCCCTTGTTTTCGGTACGCGAATACCAATAATGGATAAAATCGCGTTGCGATGTTTAAAACACGCGCCGTCCGGAAACCTTCTTATTCGGCACATGCCAAACGCGGTCACCTGCAGCCCAAATGCAACGACGAGGGAGGCCCAACGGACTGAAAATTGTTCAATAGCAAGGGCTTTGTACCTTAAGTATCGCGACCGCCGCGCCTACGGTATGCTAAGTCTCGTTCGGACCACACATCGGGGGCATTCGGGTCGCGCAGAATCGTAAATAGACGCGCCAGACTCGGTTGAAAACAATCATTTTCGAATGTGCTTGTGTGGCACACCATTACGCTCGCCTTGCCTCGATAATTCGGGCTTACAAACGTATATGTCGTTCATTCGCGTGGGGAGATGAACATGTCTTTCGTCGTTGCAGTTCCCGATCTCGTCGAGGTGGCAGCCCAAGATCTTGCGGGTATTCGCGCGTCCCTGGATGAGGTCACCCAGGCGATAGTCGCCCCGACCACCAGCTTGGCGCCCGCGGCGGGCGACGAGGTATCGGCCGCCATCGCCGCGCTTTTCGGCAACTTCGGGCAGGAGTACCAAGCGCTGAGCGCCCAGGCGGCGGCGTTCCACAACGCGTTCGTCAACACGTTAGGCGGTGGGGCGGCCGCGTATGCGGCGGCCGAGGTCGCCAACAGCGCCGCGGTGCTCTCGGGCGGCGGGAACCTGGCCGCCGAGATCGGTGGGGCGATATCCGGTTTGGGTGCCGCGATCAGCGGGTCACTGTCGGCCGGCTTGACCAGCAGCCTGGGGGCCTCGCTTGGCGGCACCATCGAAACGCTCTTCGGCGCCGGGCTCAGCGGAATCGCTTTCCAGACCGGTGGCCTGTTCCTGTCGGGTCTCGGCAACGGGCTGGTCCAAACCGGCAACGCCATCGTGCAGGCCGGGGTCGCCCTTGAAAATACTGGCGCGGCCCTGTCGGCCATGGGTGGTCCGCTCATTGCTCAGGCCAACGCCGCGCTTCAGGCGCTGCTGAACGCCAACTTCGGTCTTGACCTCAACGCGGCCTTGTCGGCCAGCCTGGGTGGCAGCCTAAATGGCTTGGCCGCCAACCTCGCCGCTGGAATCAACGGACTGGGTAATCTGGCCGGCAACCTCGGGGCGGGTCTCAACGGGGCGCTTCAGACCGGTGAGACGCTGGCGGCGAACTTCCTTGCGTCGCTGCCGGGCCTGCCCGCGCTGACGATCCCTAACCTGGGGGCGTTCGGTGTGCAACTCGGTGCTGCGCTGAATGGCTTGGGCGCCAACCTGAGTGCGTCGCTCAACGCGGCGCTGTCGGGGGCGTTGACGTTGCCGCCGATCAACCTGTCGTTGCCGGGCCTGCCGTCCTTCACGTTGCCGCCGTTCCCGGGGTTGCCGGCGATCACGCTGCCCAACATCGGCGCCGACATCAACGCCGCGTTGAACGCGGTGTTGTCCGGGGCGCTGACGCTACCGCCGATCAACCTGTCGCTGCCGGGCCTGCCGTCCTTCACGTTGCCGCCGTTCCCGGGGTTGCCGGCGATCACGCTGCCCAACATCGGCGCCGAC
>NZ_LZKE01000216.1:0-46187 GCF_001672675.1 Mycobacterium sp. E2327 | reverse complement strand
AGTCGGGCACCGTCACCGTGCTGGGCCGGCCGGCCGGAAGCCCGGCGCTGCGCCGCCGCGTCGGATACATGCCGCAGGACCCGACGATCTACAACGACCTGCGGATCGTGGACAACGTCCGCTACTTCGCCTCGCTGTACGGCTTCGACAACTGCGCCGCCGATGCGGCCATCGAGCGGGTCGGGTTGACCGACCATCGAACCGCCTTCTGCGGCAACCTGTCCGGCGGTCAGCGCACCCGGGCGTCGTTGGCGTGCGCGCTGGTCTGCCGGCCCGAGCTGCTCGTGCTCGACGAGCCGACCGTGGGCCTGGACCCCGTGCTGCGGGTCGACCTGTGGGAGCAGTTCACCGAGCTCGCCCGCGGCGGCACCACCCTGCTGGTCTCCAGCCACGTGATGGACGAGGCCGACCACTGCGGCGACCTGTTGCTGATGCGCGAGGGCCACCTCGTCGCCCACACCACCCCGACCCGACTACGAGAGGACACCGGATGTCCGTCACTGGAGGACGCGTTTCTGTCCATCATCAAGCGCAGCACGAGGCTCCAGGCCGGTTAGGGCTGAAGGCCTACGCGGCCACCACGACGCGCATCCTGCGGCAGCTGGCGGCCGACCACCGCAGCGTCGCGCTGATCCTGCTCGTGCCGATCCTGGTGATCACGCTGATGTACTTCATGTTCGAGAACGCCCCACACCGACCCGGCACGCCAACCCCGTTCAACAACGCCTGCCTGATCCTGCTGGGACTGTTCCCGCTCTTCGTGATGTTCATCATCACGTCGATCACCATGCAGCGCGAGCGGGCCTCCGGGACGCTGGAGCGCATCCTGACCACGCCGCTGCGCCGGCTGGACCTGCTCATCGCCTACGGCACCGCATTCTCCATAGCCGCTGCGGCGCAGGCGATCCTGGCCTGCATCGTGTCATTCTGGTTGCTGGGCTTCGACACCGCGGGCAGCCCGGTATGGGTGTTCGTGATCGCCATCGTCAACGCCGTGCTGGGCGTCGGGCTGGGCCTGCTGTGTAGCGCCTTCGCGCGCACCGAGTTTCAGGCCGTGCAGTTCATCCCGTTGGTGATGGTCCCCCAGTTGCTGCTGGCCGGCATCATCGTGCCCCGGGCATTGATGGCGCACTGGCTGCAGTGGATCAGCAACGTGCTGCCGGCGAGCTACGCGCTGGAGGCCCTGCAGCAGGTGGGCACGCACAGCGAACTCACCTACGTCGCGGTGCGCGACATCGTCGTCGTGATGGGGTTCGCGCTCGCGGCGCTGTGCCTGGCGGCGGCGACGCTGCGCCGGCGGACGCCCTAGCGTGACGACGACGAATACCGGGCGCCGGCGGCCCGGGCGACCGGCGGGCAGCTCGGATACCCGAGAGCGGATCCTGACCAGTGCCCGAGAGCTGTTTGCCCGCAACGGCATCCGTAACACGTCGATTCGCGCGGTGGCCGCGGCGGCCGGCGTCGATTCGGCGCTGGTGCATCACTACTTCGGCACCAAGGAAAAGCTGTTCGCCGCCGCTGTGCACATCCCGATCGACCCGATGGAGGTCATCGGCGCATTGCGCGAGGTGCCCGTCGAGGAGCTCGGCCACACCCTGCCGTCAATGTTGTTGCCGCTGTGGGACTCCGAGATCGGTGTCGCGTTCGTCGCCGCGCTGCGCTCGATCCTGGCCGGTTCTGAGGTCAACCTGTTTCGGTCCTTCATCCAGGATGTGATCGCGGTCGAGGTGGGTCCGCGTGTCGACGACCCGCCAGGCAGCGGCGTCGTCCGCGTCCAGTTCGTCGCGTCGCAGTTGGTGGGGGTGGTGATGGCGCGCTACATCCTGGAATTGGAGCCGTTTAAGTCGCTGCCCGCCGATGTGATCGCGCGGACCGTGGCGCCGAACCTGCAGCGCTACCTCACCGGGGATCTGCCGGATGGGCTCGTGCCATGAGCCGTTCGTGCTCGTCGTCGTCGACGTCGCGCGCCTCGTCGATCAGCAGCACCGGGATGCCGTCCTCGATGCGGTAGGCACGCCGCAGCCGCGGGTTGTAGAGCAGCTCATCCCCGATGAGCACCAATGGGCCCCGATCGGCCGGACACACCAGGATGGCGAGCAGGGCATCGTCGAGCATCACTGCCCACCGCTCAGTTCGGACCGCGCGGCCGGCGTCAGCTTGCGGAACTGCTCGCTGGTCGCGTCGAAGTACCACGCCTGGCGCCCCGCCTTCGGGATCCCGGCCGCGCGCAGCGCGCTGACGGTCGGACGGTAGGTGGCGCTGAGCGTCAGCTCGGGACACACCTGCACGATGTCCGGCCCCACCCCGATGGGCAGGTCGCCGACGGCCTCGGTCAGGTCCGCCGCGGTGATGCCGGCCCCGGGCAACAGCGTCACGGCCGCGACCGCCAACTGGCGGTCGCCCACCGGGACGTTGTAGGTCACCGCGAGGTCGACGCCGTTGATGCAGCTCAGCGCGTCGGTGACCGGCTCGGCGAACACCAGCCCGCGCGCGGTGTGCACGACCGAGCCGCGCCGGCCCGCCAGCCAGTAGTCGCCGTCGCCGTCGCGGTAGAACAGGTACTCGGTGGAGATCCAGGTGTCGGCGGGGGCGAACACCCCCCGCTTGACCGACGCGCTGGGATCGATCGGCCCGCGGGACTGGGCGAGCAGCACCCCCACCTGCAGGGGCTCGGCACGCTGCACGAAGCCGCGGTCGTCCTCCAGGATCAGGTCGTGCTCCGCGTCGTAGGCCGCGAGCTCGACGCGCCCCACGCCGGGCAGCGGGCGTCCCTTGCTGCCGATCTTGGCGCCGGACACGTTGGCCAGCACCGCCTGCCCGTCGGTCGTGGCGAAGAATTCGACGACGTTGGCGGGCGTGAACGCGTCGAGCACCCGCTGCCACAAACCGGTCGGCATGCCCGAGCCGATGAACAGCCGCACCGGATGGTTGCCGTGCAGCACGAACGCCGGATCGTCGACGACGTCGCGCAGCATCGCCCAGGTGTAGGACACCACCGTCACGCCGTACTGGCGGATCTCCTGGACGAAGCGCTTCGGGTCCAGCCCGCGTGACAGCGCGATGCGGGTGCCGCCGACGACCGCGCCGCCCAGGCTGACCAGCAGGGCCGACTCGTGGTGCAGCGGCGTGAGGCAGTACACGGTGTCGCGGCGGTCCAGGGCGGCCGTCGACGCGGTCCCGAACGCCGACAGCGCCCACCGGTAGTTGGTGATCTGCTTGGCCACCAGCTCGCCGCCGGCGGCGGTGAACGCGATGAACGCCAGGTCGCGCGCCAATCCCGGGTTGGGCCGGTACCACGCCGGCAGCGTCACCGCGTCCGGGTCGATCTGTTCCATGTCGATGACGTCGCTGTCGTGGGGCAGGTGCAGATCGCGCGACTCGCCGCCACCGAGCACCAGGATCTGACCCGGCAGGTCGCGCGCGTCGTCGAGGTTGGTCGGGTCGGTGAGGATCTCGCTGACTCCCCCGAGCCGCACCGACGCGGCCAGGTCGGCGTCGGGCCGCATCACCACGGCGACGGCGCCCAGCCGCGACAGCGCGGCGATGGCAACGAGGGCGCTGGGGCGGGTCTCCATCAGCACGCCGACCCGGTCGCCCTGGCGCACGCCCACCTCGATCAGGCCGCGGACGACGTTGTTGATGCGCCGGTTGACCGCCTCGTAGGTGTGCACGCGCCCGTCGAACAACAGGAACTCACCCTGGGGGGCGTCGCGCGCCTGCTCCTCGATGATGCGGCCCAGCGAGATCCGGGTGTGGTCGTTGATCTGCCCGAGCCGGACCAGCCGGGGCAGCGTGCGGATGGTCTCGACGGCCAGCGTGCGCATCGACTTGTTGGCCGCGACGACCGTGCTGGCCGCTCCGCGCACCGCCCCGATCGCCGCCTCGGACACCTCGCCGATGCCGTGGGTGATCCTCGAACTCATCGCGACGCCGCTGTCGGTGTGCTCGACCGGCTGATCGGCCATCAGGTCGATGCCGCTCGGCTTATCCCCGCCCGTCGACAGCCAGCGCACCCATTCGGCCACCGTGGGCCAGCTCTCGCGCGCCGCCCGCGAGCCGACCACAAGACCGAAATGCCCTGTGCGGATGAGGCGTTCGTAGACCTCGGCGTTGGGCGCCGCCCGGCGGATGCCGCGCACCGAGGCCGGCTGCCCGATGTCGTCCACCTCGCCGACGAAGGCCAGCACCGGGCAGGTGATGTCGGTGAGCGTGACCATCTGGCCGTTGATCGCGAAGCCACCGGTCATCATGCGGTTGTGCGCGATGAACTGCTTGAGCAGCTCGGAGATCGCCGGGCCCGACCACGCGATCCAGCCTTCGCGCTCGAGGAATCGGCGCTGTTGTTCACGCGGCAGCAGCGCCTCGCGGTCGTGCAGCTGGCGCACGAAGTCCACCCGGGCCTTGGCCGTCTTGAGCGGGTCCATCATCTGAAAACCGGCGCGCGCCATCCAACTTGGGATGGCCATCCGGCTGAAGACGTGGTCGGCCATGAAGTTCGCGGCCGGCGCGGCGAAGTTTGCCGGGATGCCCATGGGCAGGGCCGCCAGCGTGTCCACCGGCGACCCGAACGCGACGATGCTGGCGATGTTCTTCGAACGCCGGTACGCCGCGGCCTGATAGCACCACATCCCGCCCTGCGAATAGCCAACCAGATGCACATCACTGCCGGTGACGTCCTTGACGGTGTCGACGGCCTGGCTGAGCGCGACGATGTGGTCGGCCAGATTGCGGCGCATGCCGCCCTCGACCTTGTCCGGCGAACCGAAGTCGATGACCCAGGGATCCAGCCCCCCGGCGTGCAGGATTCCGACCGCGCCGTCCTCCTTCGTGACGTCCCACATGTCGGCCGACATCATCATCGGGTGGACCATCAGGACGGGCGGTCCCACCGACGGCTGCCCGGGCCGGCTGTCCGGGGGGAAATACCGGCGCAGCTTGTACATCGGGACGCTCTCGACGATCTGGGATGGCGACGGCACCGTGCCGGTTTCCAAGCCCCCCAGCCGCAAGACCTCCAACCCGTTCTGTGCCGTGGCGACCAGCCGTTCGACCGGACGCGTGACCATCGAAAAATTGAGATCCACCGCTGCTCCCTGACTCTTGACAGCTCCGCCATCATGGCACACCGGTGCCCCCGGCGGTTCTGGTCAGGCCGTTTGCCCGCGCACACCCCCAGCGCGGCTCGACGGGAGTATCGAATTAGTCGAGCCCGTAAATTCTTCGGCCGCTCCGCGCCTCTTCACCGGTGCCGAATCCCCACGGGTCGCTGTCGGCCATGCGCCGCAACCGCTGCGCCATCCGGCGATCCTCCGCCGCGTACTCGCGGTGCCGAATCGCGTGTCCCCGCCACTCATCCGCGCGGCGATCATCGCGCCAGGCCGCCTCGTCATACGCGTTCGCGGTTCGGTCGTGACTGTCCGCCGAAATGTCCAGGCTGCTCGCCGCCGATCGCTGCGCCGCCCTGGCCAGCCGCCGCGCCTGCTCGGCCCGCCGGCCGGCGCGCAACGCGTCCTCGGCGCCCCACGCCCCGGGACCAGATTCGGCCTGGAATCCGTTGTGTGTATTGACCATCATCCGGTCCTCTCTCGAGCGCAGGATTGCCCGGTTGTCGCGGCTGAAACCGATCCGCACCGACGAATCGGCGAAGGATGACTTGCGTTGCCCCCCATGGCTTAGCGCCACCGGCGGCCTGACAGGGAATTCAATGGTTAGCCCCCGCGAATCCGGGTATTTAACCCGAGCGCAAGGTTTGCGACGCATGCCTGCATGCCGTCACGACCACCTCGGTTGAAACACGCAGCTGGGCGCTTAACCGGTCCTGTGGGCAGCCACCTCGACTCGATTCCGCGAGCGGTGTCGTTGGGGTGGCCGTCCGAACGTGTTTCCTGCGGGAGTGAGGTGCCCCGATGGGCAGGCGGCGGGCTTCCACCACGAGCGTCCCTTGGCGCGGAACGTCGACACGATTCACCGGTTCAGGACGCTTCACCCGCGTTCGCCACCAAACAGCTCACGACGCGTTCAGTCCGGGTCGCAGGCCCGGCCGACCCTAGGAAGAGGGATTCAAATGATGTTGCTGGACAACGCCGGACGGCGCCGGGGCGGCGGCGGTGCAGGGCAGGTGACCGAGCGCGCGCTGTACGACGTCGCGCACGGTCGCTTCGAACGCTCCCTGTCGGGGCTGACGGCAATCGCGGCCGTCGTCACCACCGCGGAAATCTATTTCGAGCACTACAAGGCCAGTTTCGGCAACAAATGGATGTGGAGCCCGATCGTCGTCACCCCGCCGGTGGTCGTCGCCGGAATCGGCGGGGTGTTCTCGCGCCGCTGGGCCAAAATCTGGCTGCCGATCACCGCGGGCGTCTACACGGCCAACGGGCTGATGGGTGAATACCTGCACGCCCGCGGCGTCGCCCGCAAACCGGGCGGGTGGAAGAACGCGTCCTACAACGTGCCGATGGGCCCGCCGATCGCGGCGCCCGGGCTGATGTGCATGGTCGGCGGGATGGGCCTGCTGGCCTCGATCCTGCGCCGCGAACGGTTCCGGCGATAACGCCGGATTGCGAGGGACTTTCACGATGGCCGACACCTCTCTCCCCGACCACCTGCCCAACCTGCGCCCCGACCGCCAGCCGCCGCACCCGTCGTGGCTTCCGACGCAACGCCGCGGCACCACGCCCCAAATGATCGGGCGCTACCCCGATTTCGACGTTCTTCAGACCGCCGACACGTGGGACGACGCCACCCGCAAGGTGGTCCTGGCGCGGCTGGAACCGCCCGGTCCCCTGCGGTTCTTCACCGCCGAGCAGGAACCCTGCCTGCGCGCGTTCTGTGACACCGTGCTGGCGCAGGACAGTGAGCCGCGGGTGCCGGTGGCCGAGTCGGTCGACTCCAAGCTTGCCGGCGGACGCCTCGACGGCTACCAGTACGCCGACATGCCCGACGACCGCGACACCTGGCGACTGGTGCTGCGCGCGCTCGACGAGACGGCCGTCCGCCGCTACGGCAAGACGTTCGCCGAAGCCGAGCCCGCCGCCCGCGAAGCGATCATCGAGCAGTTCTCCCAGGGCGAGCTCGAGGGCGGGGTCTGGGAGCGCCTGAACGTCAAGCGCGCCTGGTCGGTGTGCATGCGAATGACGTTGTCGGGCTTCTACTCCCACCCCTGGGCCTGGAACGAGATCGGCTTCGGCGGGCCCGCCTACCCGCGCGGGTTCATGCGTCTCGGCGGCGCCAGCGGCCCGGCCGCGGCGCGCGAGCCCTTCGAGACCCGTGGCGCCACCGACGAGGATCCCGTGCCGATCGTGAAAAGCGGTGAGCTGTGATGGGCGACTTCCTGCGTGGTGTGCTCAAGGGAGCGGTGGGGCCCAAGGACAACGACTCCCGCTTCCTGCTCGACGTCCATTCCCGCGACCTGCCCGGCGAGAAGACCATGTGTCGCTATCGCGACGACGACGAGGTCGACCTGGTGGTGGTCGGCGCCGGCGCGGGCGGCTCGGTGCTCGCGCAGCGGCTGGCCCGCGCGGGGTGGCGGGTGGTGATCCTCGAGGCCGGACCATTCTGGCATCCCGACGAGGACTGGGTCTCCGACGAGGCCGGCTCGCACGACCTGTACTGGACCCAGAAGCGCATCATCGGCGGCGACGACCCGATCGAGCTGGGCAAGAACAACTCCGGGCGTGGGGTCGGCGGCTCGATGGTGCACTACGCCGGCTACTGCCCGCGGTTCCACCCCAGCGACTTCGCCACCCGCACCCTCGACGGGGTCGGGGCCGACTGGCCCATCGGCTACGAAGACATCCGCCCGCACTACGAGCGCGTCGAACTCGAGTTGCCGGTCGCGGGCCAGGACTGGCCATGGGGCCACAAGCACCGCTATTCCTTTGCCCCCCATCCCATTTCGGGGGCGGCCGCCAAATTGTGGCGAGGCGCGATGGAACTCGGCATCGAGATGCGCGTCGGGCCCGTCGGCATCGTCAACGGTACCTTCGGCAATCGCCCGCACTGCATCTACCGCGGTTATTGCCTGCAGGGCTGCAAGGTCAACGCCAAGGCCAGCCCGTACGTCACACACCTGCCGGACGCGTTGGCCCACGCAGTGGAGATCCGCGCCAACTGCATGGCCGCCCGCGTCGAACTCGACGAGAACGGCGCCGCGCGTGGGGTGGTGTACTACGACGAGGCGGGCGGCACCGAACGCCTGCAACGCGCCAGAGTCGTTGCCGTCGCGGGCTATTCCATCGAAACGCCCCGGCTGCTGCTGAACTCCGTCAGCGACCGATTCCCGAACGGGTTGGGCAACAACGACGATCAGGTCGGGCGCTACGTGATGGTGCAGGGCGCCACGCAGTCGGCGGGCCGGTGGTCCGAGGAGGTCCGGATGTACAAGGCGCCTCCGCCAGAGGTGTCCTCCGAACAGTTCTACGAGACGGACCCCGCGCGGGGATTCGCCCGCGGCTTTTCCATCCAGACCGTGTCGCCCATGCCCATCGGCTGGGCCGAACACGTGATGGCCGAGGGGCATTGGGGCCGCGCGCTGCGCGAGTACATGCGTGACTACAACCACTGGGCGACCATCGGCGTCCTCAACGAGCTGTTGCCCCGGCCGGACAACCGGGTCACCCTCGCCGACGAGACGGACCCGTACGGCCTTCCGGTGGCCCGGTTCGACTACAGCCTCTGTGACAACGACAAGGCCAACATGGCCCACTCCACCAAGGTGATCGGTGACATCCTCGATGCTGCCGGCGCCCAGGACAAGCTCACCATCGAGCGCTTCGCGCACCTGATCGGCGGCGCCCGCATGGGGACCAGTCCGGAGAATTCGGTCGTCGACTCCGATCACCGCGTGTGGGGCGTGCCGAACCTGTTCCTCGCCGACGGGTCGGTCTGCCCGACGCAGGGCTCGGCGAACCCGGCGCTCACCATCATGGCGTTGGCCTCGCGGCTGGCCGAGCGGATGGCTGGAGGCAAGATTCCCGCCGGCGCGGCCGGTGCCGTCGGTGGGCGGTCGAAGGTGTCGGCGCGTGGCTGAGCAGACGATCGACATCGACGCGGCGTACGCGCCGCGGGTGCTGCGCGAGTATGCGCTGCTCGCCGACGGCGAGCGCGGCGCGCTGATCGGCCCGCAGGGCGACGTGGCGTGGATGTGCGCGCCACGCTGGGACTCTGACGCCGTCTTCTCCGACCTCATCGGCGGCGACGGGGTATACGCGATCACCCCGACCGATCCGCGGCACGTGTGGGGCGGCTACTACGAACCGGGCAGCCTGATCTGGCGCAACCGCTGGATCACCCGAGACAGCATCGTGGAATGCCGTGAGGCGCTGGCCTTTCCGGGCGACCCCGATCGGGTGGTGCTGCTGCGTCGGCTGATGGGCTGCCAGGGGACCGCGCGCGTGCGCGTGCTGTTGCGGCCGAGCGCGGAATTCGGTCGGCACGGCACGGGGAAGCTCAGCCTCCACGAGGGGGTATGGAGCGGCCGATCGGGACGGCTGCGCTGGCGGTGGTCGGGCGGCGCTGACGCGCGCGCGGGGCGTTCCTCGCGTGACCGCAACGAGCTACTTACCTGCGAGATCACCATCGGCGAGGGCCAGCACCAGGACCTAGTGCTCGAGTTGTCCGAACAGGAACTGCCCGACCGGCCGCCCGACCCCGACACCACCTGGGACGCCACCGCGGCCGCCTGGCAGCGCAGCATGCCAGAGCTCGGCTGCACCATCGCCCCGCGCGACGGGCGGCATTCCTATGCGGTGCTGCGCGGTCTGACCAGCAGCGGTGGCGGCATGGTCGCGGCCGCAACGATGAGCCTGCCCGAACGTGCGCACACCAACCAGAACTACGACTACCGCTACGCCTGGGTCCGCGACCAGGTGTACGCCGGCATGGCCGCGGCGGCCGTCGGCGCAACCGAGCTGCTCGACCGGGCGGTCGAGTTCGTCGGTGGCCGGCTGCTCGACGACGGCCCGAAGCTCAAGCCCGCCTACACCGTCAGCGGCGCCCCCGTTCCCAGCGAACAAGCGCTCGACCTGCCGGGTTACCCGGGCGGCACGGACAAGGTCGGCAATTGGGTCAACCAACAGTTCCAGCTCGACGTCTTCGGCGAGTCGCTGCAGCTGCTGGCCAGAGCCGCCGCCGCCGATCGGCTCGATGCGGACGGCTGGCGCGCCGCCCAGACGGCGATCGCCGCGATCGAAAAGCGTTGGGGCGAGCCGGATGCGGGAATCTGGGAGCTCGAAGACGAGTACTGGACGCAGTCGCGCCTGGCATGTGTGGCCGGGCTGCGCGCCATCGCCAAGGTGGCCGGCGGTGGCGCGGAGGTTTCCTCCTCCGCCTCGCTGGCCGACGCCATCCTCGCCGACACGGCGGGCAAGAGCCTGCACCCACAGGACGGCTACTGGCAACGCAGCCCAAGGATTTCGGGGGTCGATGCGTCGCTACTGCTGGCCCCGGTACGCGGCGCGCTGCCGGCCGACGACCCGCGCACCCGCGCCACACTGGACGCCGTCCGCGCACAACTCACCCATGACGGGTTCGTCTACCGCTTCCGGCACGACCAGCGCGACCTCGGCGATGCCGAGGGAGCCTTCCTGCTCTGCGGATTCATGATGGCCCTGGCGGAACACCAACTGGGCCATGCCCACTGCGCAATGCGCTGGTTCGAACGCAACCGCGCCGCCTGCGGGCCGCCCGGACTCTTCTGCGAGGAGTACGACGTCAGGCAGCGACAGCTGCGCGGCAATCTGCCGCAGGCATTCGCGCACGCCCTGCTGCTGGAATGCACGGCCACCCTCGCCGAGGACGCCGTCCATCACGACTGACCGGACAAGACGAAAGGCAGACGCTATGACACAAACCGTAGTGATCACCGGGGCCAGCGCCGGCATCGGCCGCGCCACCGCGCAGCTGTTCGGGCGCCGCGGCGCCAATGTCGCTCTGCTGGCGCGCGGCGCCGCCGGCCTGGAGGGCGCGGCGCGCGACGTCGAGGCCGGCGGAGGAAAGGCGCTCGCAATCCCGACGGATGTGGCCGACTACTCGGCCGTCGCGGCCGCCGCCGACGAGGTCGAATTGACGTTCGGCCCCATCGACACCTGGATCAACGTCGCGTTCACGTCCGTGTTCGCACCGTTCCACGAGATCAAGCCCGACGAGTTCAAACGGGTGACCGAGGTGACCTACCTCGGCTACGTGCACGGCACCATGGTGGCGCTGGCGAAGATGAGGCCGCGCGATCGCGGCACCATCGTGCAGGTCGGCTCGGCGCTCAGCGAGCGGTCCATCCCCCTGCAGTCGGCCTACTGCGGCGCCAAGCACGCCACCAACGGGTTCACCGAATCGGTGCGCTGCGAGCTGCTGCACGAGGGCTCGAACGTGCGGATCACCGTCGTGCAGATGCCCGCGGTCAACACCCCGCAGTTCTCCTGGGTGTTGTCCCGCCTGCCCCGGCATCCCCAACCGGTGCCGCCGATCTACCAGCCGGAGGTCGCCGCGCGCGGCGTCGCCTACGCCGCGGATCATCCAGGGCGCAAACAGTATTGGGTCGGCGACAGCACCGCGGTCACCCTGCTCGCCCAGAAGTTCGTCGCGCCGTTGCTGGACCGCTACCTCGGTCGCACCGGATACGACTCGCAGCAGACCGACGAACGCGTGAACGGAGGACGGCCGCACAACCTGTGGGAGCCCGTCGATGGCGAGTCCGGGAGCGACCACGGCGCCCACGGCGAGTTCGACGACAAGGCCCACACCCACAGCCCGCAGGTGTGGTTGTCCCAGCATCCGCTCGTCGGCGGCACCGGTGCGCTGGGGCTCGGGCTGGGTGCGCTGCTGGCGCTGCGGCGGGCGCGATGACGGCCTGGGCGCGAATCGTTTACGGCTTGGTGCTCCTCGCCGCGCCGAGTTCGCTGCTGCGGCTGGCGTCCGGCAAGCCGGCGACCCGTCGGGAGCGCGCGGTCACCCGCATCCTGGGGGCGCGGCTGCTGACGCAGGCGGCGGCGACCGACATCAGGCCCGACGCGGTGAGCGTCGCGCTGGGTGCCGAGGTCGACTTCGTGCACGCGATCACGATGCTCGGCTGGGCGGCCGTGGACCGCGGCGCCCGGCGGCTCACGCTGCTGAGCGCCGCGACCGCCGGCCTGTTCGCCGTCGCCGGCGCCGCCCAGGCCCGGCGGACGCCGGCGGTGGCGGACGCGCCGACCGGCGACGCGCTGGCCACGCTCGTCCGGCTGCGCCACCGGATCGCCGAAACGGTTGCTGGGTACACCCTGCCGGGCGACGTTCGAGCCGCCCTCAGGACTTAGGAGGACCGCATGCTGGACGCCTGCATCGACGAGGTCACCGCGCAGGCCTACGAAATCCCGACCGACGCGCCGGAAGCCGACGGCACCTTCGCCTGGTCGTCGACCACGCTGATCCTGGCCGAGGTGGTCGGGGGCGGCCGGCGCGGGCTCGGCTACACGTACGCCGCCGGCGCGTGCCGCGAGCTGATCACCGGGCCGCTCGCCAGCGCGGTCAAGGGACACAGCGCCCTCGATGTCGACGACGCCTGGGAGTCAATGGTCAGGGCGGTCCGCAACAGCGGGCGCCCGGGCCTGGTGTCCTGCGCGATCTCGGCGGTCGACACCGCGCTGTGGGACCTCAAGGGCAAGCTGCTCGATCTGCCGGTGTGCCGGCTGCTCGGCGTCGTGCATCCCGAGGTGCCGATCTACGGTAGCGGCGGCTTCACCACCTACGACGACACCGCCACCCGCGCGCAGCTCGAGCGCTGGGTCGACAACTGGAAAATCCCCCGCGTGAAGATCAAGATCGGCGAGTCTTCGGGTTCCGACGAGCGCCGCGACCTGGACCGAATCGCGCTCGCGCGCAAGGTGATCGGGCCCGACGTCGAACTGTATGTGGACGCCAACGGGGGTTATCGACGCAAGCAGGCGATCCGGGTCGCCCACGCCATGGCCGAGCACGACGTCACCTGGTTCGAGGAACCCGTCTCCTCAGACGACCTCGCCGGGCTTCGGGAGGTGCGCGACCAGGTGACGCCGGACGTCACCGCCGGCGAGTACGGCTACGACCTCACCTACTTCCGCCGGATGCTGGCGGCTGACGCGGTCGACTGCCTGCAAATCGACGTCACCCGCTGCGGCGGCATCACCGACTTCCAGCGGGCCGCGGCCGTCGCCGCCGCCTACCACGTCGACGTGTCCGGACACTGCGCACCGAACCTGCACTCCCACGTCGCCGCCGCGATTCCCAACCTGCGGCACCTGGAGTACTTCCACGACCACCACCGCATCGAGCACATGCTGTTCGACGGTGCCCTGCCGCCCGACGGCGGGTCCTTGCGGCCGGATCAGCACCGGCCGGGGCTGGGGCTGGAATTCAAGCGCGCCGACGCCGAGCAGTACCGGGTGAGCTGATCGAGGGATTTCGCGCGGCCCCGGCGTGCTTGAACGTGCCCGAAAACGGGCATTGATAAGGCAAAAACGAAAGCATTCCGGGAGAGACGGGCGATGACTGTGAACGAGGATGACACCGGTCAACGTCGCAATGGGCGGGCCGGCGGCTCGCCGCCGGAGGCGGTGATGTCCGACGTGGTGCACGAGGGCGAGCTGGGCGCGCTCGACCTGGTGCTGGGCCTGGGCGAGCCGCAGCGGGTGGGCAGGTTCCGGTTCTTCCTGGACGGCCAGCGTTGGGAATGGTCGGACACCGTCGCGCGCATGCACGGCTACGAGCCGGGACAGGTCGAGCCCACCACCGAGCTGTTGCTGCAACACAAGCACCCCGAGGACCGCGAGCGCGTGGCCGCCGTGCTGGACCGCGTGGTCAACGGCAAGCCGTTCAGCAGCAGGCACCGCATCATCGACACCGCCGGGCACACCCGCTGCGTCGTCGTGGCGGGCGACCGGATGCTCGACGACACCGGCGCCCTGATCGGCACGTCGGGGTTCTACGTCGACGTCACCGACTCGTTGCACTCCGACATCACCAACGTGCTGGAGGCGGTGGCCGACGCGCGCGCCCGGATCGAGCAGGCCAAGGGCGTGCTGATGAGCGCCTACGGCATCTCCGCGGAGCGGGCCTTCGACATCCTGGCCTGGCGGTCCCAGGAAACCAACCTCAAGGTCCGCGACCTTGCCGCCCGCTTCCTGGAGGCCGTCGCCGGCAAGGCGTCGCCCGACACCCGGACCCACATCGACCACGCGCTGCTGACCCTCGAATAATTGCCCGGTGGCGCACCTACTGGGAGCCGAGGGCATACGTCTGGAATATCCGACTCAGGTCGTGTTCGAGTCGGTGACGCTGGGGGTCAACGACGGCGCGCGCATCGGCATCGTCGGACGAAACGGCGACGGCAAGTCCAGCCTGCTGGGCCTGCTGACCGGCCGGCTGCGGCCCGACGCCGGGCGCGTCACCCGCCGCAGCGGGCTGCGGGTGGGCGAGCTGAGCCAGGCCGACACCCTGGACGCGGACCGCACGGTGGGCTGGACCTTGGTCGGCGAGCAACCGGAGCATCAGTGGGCCGGCGACGCCCGGGTGCGCGACGTGGTCGGCGGGCTGGTGTCCGATATCGCCTGGGATGCAACGGTTTCCACGCTCAGCGGCGGGCAACGACGGCGGGTGCAGCTGGCGCGGCTGCTGATCGGCGAGTGGGACGTGATCGCCCTCGACGAGCCCACCAACCACCTGGACATCGAGGGCATCACCTGGCTGGCCGCCCATCTGCAAGAGCGCTGGGCGCGCAACAACGGCGGACTGCTGGTGGTCACCCACGACCGCTGGTTCCTCGACGAAGTCGCCACCGCGACGTGGGAGGTGCACGACGGGATCGTCGAGCCGTTCGAGGGCGGCTACGCCGCCTACGTGCTGCAGCGCGTCGAACGCGACCGGCTGGCCGCCGCCGCCGAGGCCAAGCGACAGAACCTGATGCGCAAGGAGCTGGCGTGGTTGCGGCGCGGCCCGCCGGCGCGGACGAGCAAGCCCAAGTTTCGGATCGAGGCCGCCAACCAGCTGATCGCCGACGTGCCACCGCTGCGCAACACCGTCGAGCTGGCCAAGCTGGCGACCGCGCGGCTGGGCAAGGTCGTCGTCGACCTGCTCGACGTGTCGGTGTCGTATGCGGGGCGGCCGGTGCTGCGCGACGTCGAATGGCGGATCGCGCCCGGCGAGCGCACCGGCATCGTCGGGGCCAACGGAGCCGGGAAGTCGACGCTGCTGGGATTGATCGCCGGCACGGTGTCACCGGACAGCGGGCGCGTCAAGCGCGGCAAGACCGTGCGGCTCGCCGTGCTGGATCAGCGGGGCGAGGAGCTGGACGCACTGGCCGGCGACCGGATCGCCGACGTGCTGGGCGGCCTGCGCGGCGGCTACGAGGTGGAGGGCAGGGAGGTCACCCCGGCCCAGCTGCTGGAGCGGCTCGGCTTCGGCCGCGGGCAGCTGTCCGCGCGGGTCGGCGACCTGTCCGGCGGCCAGCGACGGCGGCTGCAGCTGATGCTGACGCTGCTGAGTGAACCGAACGTGTTGCTGCTCGACGAGCCCACCAACGACGTCGACACCGACATGCTCACCGCGGTCGAGGATCTGCTCGACTCCTGGCCGGGCACCCTGATCGTCGTGTCGCACGACCGGTACCTGCTCGAGCGGGTCACCGATCAGCAGTACGCGATCCTCGACGGCCGGCTGCGGCATCTGCCCGGCGGCATCGACGAGTATCTGCGGCTTTCGGCGCACCGGCCGGCTGCGGCGTCGACCTCGGCGGCGCCCGCTTCGGTTTCGGGGATGTCGGGCGCGGAGCGCCGCACCGCCGAGAAGGAGCTGGCCGCGGCGGACCGTCAGCTCGCGCGCCTCGCCGAGCGGATCGCGGCCAAGCATCACGAGCTCGCCGAGCACGACCAGTCCGATCACGTCGGCCTGGCGCGGCTGACGGGCGAGTTGCGCGGCTTGGAAGGCGAGGTCGCCGCGACGGAGAGCCGCTGGCTGGAGCTATCGGAGCTACTCGAATAATCGGGTCATGGTTGAAGTCGGGCTCGAGACCTATCGGCCGGTGCGCTACCCGCCCGGCGAGGCGTTGCTGGCGCTGTACCGGTGGCGGGGTCCGGTGATCAGTTCCGGCGTCGGTCGCCACGGCTACACCTACCTGCTGGGCCCGGAGGCAAACAAGTTCGTGTTCGCCAACGCCGACGCGTTCAGCTGGCGGGAGACGTTTGAGAACCTCGCCATCGTCGACGGACCCACCGCGTTGATCGTCAGCGACGGCGACGACCACCGGCGCCGGCGCAGCGTCGTCGCGCCCGGTCTGCGACACCTGCAGGTCCAGGACTACGTGCAGACCATGGTCGCCAACGTCGACGCGGTCATCGACGAATGGCGGCCAGGGCAGCGGCTGGACATCTATCGCCAGTGCCGCTCGGCGGTGCGGCGCAGCACCGCCGAAAGCCTGTTCGGCCAGCGCATGGCCGTGCACTCGGACTTCCTCGGCGAACAACTGCAGCCCCTGCTGGACCTGACGCACATGCTTCCGCAGGCGGTGGCTTTGCAGCGACGGTTCCGGGCGCCGGGCTGGCGGCGGGCGGAGGCGGCGCGGAAACGCATCGACGACCTCGTCGACGCCCAGATCACCGCCGCCCGTGCGGATCCCAGGCCCGACGACCACATGCTGACGATGCTGATCAACGGGCGCGGCGATGAGGGCTACGCGTTGAGCGACGACGAGATCCGGGATGCGGTGATTTCGTTGATCACCGCCGGCTACGAGACGACCAGCGGCGCGTTGGCCTGGGCCATCTATTCGCTGCTGTCCTTGCCGGGCGCGTGGGACACCGCCGTTGACGAGGTGGGCCGGGTGCTCGGCGATCGGCCGCCCGCCGCCGCCGACCTCGATGCGCTGGTCTACCTCAACGGCGTCGTGCACGAGACGCTGCGGCTGTACCCGCCCGGGGTCATCTCGGCTCGCAAGGTGATGCGCGACCTCACGTTCGACGGGCATCGCATCCCGACGGGCCGGCTGCTGATCTTCAGCCCGTACGTCACCCACCGCCTGCCCGAACTATGGCCGCAGCCAACGGAATTCCGGCCGTCGCGCTGGGACGCCGGCGCGCCGGGCTACCGCAAGCCGGCTCCGCACGAATTCATTCCGTTCAGCGGGGGCCTGCACCGGTGCATCGGCGCGGTCATGGCCACCACCGAGATGACCGTCATGCTCGCCCGACTCGTGGCCCGGACCACGCTGCGGCTGCCTCCGCAGCGCATCCGCGCGCACAACCTCGCGGCGCTGTCGCCCAAGCCGGGACTTACCGTCGAGGTGGTTGATTCTCGTGGCGATCGCAAGCGCGGCGTAGCCGGGCGAAGCGGGTCGCCACCATCGACCTAGTGCCAGCGCAGTAGCACCAGTTCGGAACAGAAGCCGGGACCCATCGCGAGCATCAGCCCGGGGCTACCGCTGGGCGGCGGCTTGGCGATGGTGTCGCGCAAGATGTGCAGCACCGAGGCCGACGAGAGGTTGGCGATTTCGCCGAGCGAGCGCCATGTCAGCTCGAGCGCGTCGGGGGCGAGGTCCAGCGCCCTGGAGATCGCGTCGATCACCTTGGGGCCACCCGGGTGGCTGACCCACGCGCCGATGTCGTCCCTGCCCAGCCCGTGGGTGGCGAGGAAGCCGTTGACGTCGTCGGCCAGGTAGCGATCGATCAACGTCGTCAGGTCCGGCGACAGCACGAGTTGAAGCCCCGAGGAGCTGACATTCCAGCCCATGATCTGCAGCGAGTCGGGGTAGAGGCGGCTGCGCGAATCGAGGATGTCGGGCCCGCTCGCGCGAACCTGGTCGGCGCGACGGTCGCCGACCGCCACCACCGCGGCCGCGCCGTCACCGAACAGCGCGCTGCCCACCAGCCCGGACACCGTCGGTTTGACGGCCGGGTAGGTGAGCGAACACAGCTCGACCGCAACCAGAACCGCGACGCCGTCGGGCTCGCCGCGCAGGTAATCGTTCAACCGGGCCACCCCCGCGGCGCCGGCCACGCAACCCAATCCGAACAGCGGAACCCGGCGCACGTCGGGACGCAGCCCGAGCCGCCCGGCGATGCGGGCGTCCAGCGACGGCACCGCGATCCCGGTGACCGTGGTGGTCGCAATCATGTCGATGTCTTTCGGCTGCAGGCCGGCCTCGTCGAGCGCGCCCGACAGCGCCTCGCAGCCAAGGTCGACGGCGGCGTCGATGAAGATCGCGTTGGCCTCCCCGAAGTCGGTCAGCGTGGGGTAGCGCTCCAACGGCAGGACGAAGTGGCGGCTGTTGACCCGCGCGGCGGCGTGCAGGCGCCGCACGATTTCCTCGTGTTCCTTCAGCCCGGGAAACTCGACGAATTGGTCGGTGATCTCGCTCTGGCTATACCGATGCGGTGGCAGCGCACCGAACACGCCCGCAATAACGCTCATGCGCCCACCTTTTGGGTTATGGGCGGACGAAAGCAAAGACTTTCACCCGAGGCTGTGAACCACTCCGTAACGTGCGAAGTTTAAGAGTTTTCGCACCGCATCGCAATCCAGTTGATATTCAACGTATGTCAAATTACGGTGGGCACGCGACGCGTAATCAATTCCGCCAGCGGCAGTTTGACTATTGAACGTCTTCGCCTTCTGCCGCGTCAAGGGCAAGCGCAATTAGCGCGTCGGGGCTCAAGGAGTCGATGGCGTCCTCGGTGACCGTTGAATCGTCGAGCGACTTTTCCGGGTCGCCGGCCAACAGTAATAACTTGTCGAGCAATCCGGTTCTGCGAAGTTCCTGAAGCGGAATCTTTCTCAGCACCGACCAGACCTTTTCTTCGTCGGACTCTTCGGATTCGCCGCTCAGCAGTTGTTGGCCGAGATAATCGGCCAGCGCCGCGGGATTGGGATAGTCGAAGATGAGCGTGCGCGACAGGGCCAGCCCGGTATCGGCTTTGAGCCGGTTGCGCAATTCCACCCCGGTCAGGGAGTCGAACCCGAGATCCTGGAAGGCGCGCTCCGGGTCGACGGCGTGGCTGTCCGGATGTCCCAACACCGCCGCGGCGTGGGCGCAGACCAGCTCGGTCAGGCGGCGGCGCCGCTCGCGGGGCGGCAGTTGGCGTAGGCGCTCGGCCGTCTCGTGCGGGGCGTCCGGTGTCGGCGCATCTGCACCGCTGCCCAGCCAAAACCTCTGGCGCACAAAGCCATACGTCGGCAACTCGATCCGCCGGCCGGGCCGCAGGACCGCGCTCCAGTCGACCGCCACGCCGGTGGTGAACAACCGAGCGGCCGCCATGAGCAGCGACTCCACCTCCGGGCGATCCTTGGCCAGCGTGACCGTCGCAACGGGATGCTCGGTCACCAGGGATTGCTCCGCCGCGGCGCTGAGCCCGCCGCCGGGACCGACTTCGACGAACACGCCGGCCCCGGACGCCTCGGCGGCCCGCACTCCGTCGGCGAACCGCACCGGACGGCGCACGTGCTCGGCCCAATACCGCGCGGATCCGTACCCGGGTCCCGCAAACTTCCCAGATACGTTGGACACCAACGGTATTCGCGGCTCTTCTGGCGAGATGTCGGACACCGCGGCTTCGAAGGTTTCGATCATGGACTCCATCAGCGGCGAGTGGAACGCGTGCGAGACCGCCAACCGATGGAAGCGCCTGCCCCGGTCCGCCAGGGTTTGGGTGATGGCGCCGACGGCGGCTTCCGCGCCGGAGATCACCACCGCTTCCGGGCCGTTGATCGCCGCAATGGCCAGCCCGTCGGTGAGCAGCGGCGCCACCTCGCCCTCGCCTGCGCCGACCGCAACCATCGCGCCGCCGGCGGGCAACCCCGCCATCAACCGGCCCCGCGCCGCGACCACCTTGGCCGCGTCGGACAGCGACAACACGCCCGCGACGTGGGCGGCGGTGATCTCGCCCACCGAATGCCCCATCACTACGTCGGGGACCACCCCCCAGTGCCGCAGCAGCGCCGCCAGCCCCACTTGGACGGCGAACAACGCCTGCTGCGCAAACTCGGTGTTATCCAACAGGTTCGGGTCGCGGCCCCACATCACGCCGCGCAGCCTGTCGTCCAGCGCGGCGGCGGCCTCGTCGAAAGCCTCGGCGAACACCGGGAAGCGGCCGTACAGCTCGGCCCCCATCCCGAGCGACTGCGCGCCCTGCCCGGGAAAGACGAACGCCGTGGTGCCCGGCGCCTGCGCCCGGCCGACGAGGGCGTCGGTTCTCGGCTCGCCGCCTGCCACACCCGCCAGCGCCTCGGTCAGGGTCCCGCGATCAGCACCGACCAGCGCCGCGCGGTGCTCGAACACCGAGCGCGTCGTCGCCAACGACCACGCCACGTCGTTCGCGTCCAGCCCCGGGTCGCCGGCCACCCGCGCGTGCAGCCGCGCGGCCTGATTGGCCAACGCGCGCCGCGAGCGGCCGGACAGCACCCACACGGTCGGCCCGTTCTCGCGTTCGGTCACGGGCGTTTCCGGGCGTGCGGGCGCCTGCTCGACGATCACGTGGGCGTTGGTGCCGCCCATGCCGAACGAAGACACCCCTGCCCGTCGCGGGCCCTCCCCCGCCGGCCAGGGGGTCAGTTCGGTGCTGACGTGCAGCCCGAGGCCGTCCAGATCCATTGTGGGAGCGGCGTAGTTGAGGCTCGCGGGAATGGCACCATTCTCGATCGACAGCGCGGCTTTGAGCAAACCCGCGATGCCCGCGGCGCCGCCCGCGTGGCCGATGTTGGTCTTCACCGATCCCACGGTCAGCGGGCGCTGTCGGAGCTTGCCGATCGCCTCCCCCAGCGCGTTCGCCTCCACCGGGTCGCCGACCGGGGTGCCGGTGCCGTGCGCCTCGACATACTCCAACTCGCCCGGTTGGAGGCCCGCGTCGCCCAGGGCGCGGCGGATGACGTCGGCCTGTCCCGCGACCGAGGGAGCGGTCTGCCCGGCGGCGGCGTGCCCGGCGTTGCCGACCGCGCTGCCGCGGATGACCGCGCGGATGCGGTCTCCGTCCTCGAGGGCGGCGCGCAACGGCTTCAGCAGCACCAGCCCGCCGCCCTCGCTGCGCACGTAGCCGTCGGCGCGGGCGTCGAAGGCGTAGGTGTGGCCCGATTCCGACAGCGCTCCGAATTCCCTTTCCAGCAGGGATGTCTCGCTCGCGAGGTTGAGGTGGACACCGCCCGCGATGGCCAGCCTCGATTCGCCCGAGCGCAGGCTTTGCGCCGCGGCGTGGACGGACACCAACGACGATGACTGGCCGGCATCGATCGTCATGCTCGGCCCGTAGAGGCCCAAGGCGTAGGAAATCCTGTTCGCGATCATCGCCCGGCTGATTCCGGCGAAGGAGTGATGGTCGACGTGTTCCGCGCTGTCGAGCGTGAGCACCGCGTAGTCGTCGCTCATCGCACCGAGGTAGACGGCGACCTGTTCTCCGCGCAGGCCCTCCGGCACCAGGAACGCGTCCTCGAGAAGCTCCCAGGCAAGCTCCAGCGCCAGCCGCTGGCGGGGATCCATCGCGCCGGCCTCGCGCGGCGAGAGGTTGAAGAAGTCCGCGTCGAAGTCGGCGACGTTGTCCAGCAGCCCTTCTCGGCGGGTCTTCCCCTCGGCGACACGAGTGACTTCTTTTCCGTCGCGAAGCACGCGCCAGAATTCGGCGGGGTTGGCGGCGCCCGGGAACCTGCAGGCGATCCCGATGATCGCTACGTCTGCCGGGCGCACGCCGTCCTCCATATCAGTGTGGTGCAACACGATCCCGTGTGCGGCGTCGGTCAGGGTCCGGATTCTTCGTCGAGGATGGCGAACAGCTCGCTCTCGGTGGCGTTTTTGATGTCGTCGTTGAAAAGCTCGTCGTGGGCGGCGGGATCGGATTGTGCGGTGCTCAGGGTCAGCAGCATCTCGATGCGGGCCGTCATGCGCTTCTTGTCGTCGGGGTCCAAGCCGGGCTGGTCGATCAGCGTCTGGAGTTCACGGACGACGTCGTTGAAACGGGCCATGGGGTCGGGCTTTTCGGTGCCCGGGCCCGCGGCGAGCTGGCCGTCCAGATGCTCGGCGAGCGCGGCGGGTGTCGGGTAGTCGAAGATCAGGGTCGGCGAAAGGATGAGCCCGGTGGCGTTTTTCAGGCGGTTGCGCAGTTCGACGGCGGTGAGCGAATCGAAGCCGAGATCTTGGAAGGGCTGTTCGGCCTCGACGTCCGTGCTGCTGTGACCGAGCACCGTGGCGGCGTTGCCGCACACCAGGTCCACCAGTTCGCGGTGGCGCTGCTCGGGGGTCAGGCCGGCCAGCCGCGCCCGCAACCCGGTCGACGCCATCGCGATCTCGACGTGGTCGACCACGCGTCGGGCGGGGCGGTTGGCCAAGCCGCTCAACAGCGGGGGTAGCGCCGCGCTGTTGCGGGCGAGTGCGTCCCGGTCGAGGCGGGTGGCCACGACGACGGGTGGTTCGCTCAGCAGGGCGGTATCGAAGAGTTCGAGCGCCTGCTCGCCGGACAGCGGGGCCAGCCCGACGCGGCTTATCCGGGCCTTGTCGCGATCGCCGAGATGCTGCGTCATGCCGGAGTCCTGTTCCCAGAGCCCCCAGGCGACCGACAGTGCGGGCAGCCCATTCGCGCGCCGGTGGACGGCGAGCGCGTCGAGGAAGCTGTTGGCCGCCGCGTAGTTGCCCTGACCGGGTGCGCCGACCACGCCGGCCATCGATGAAAAGACCACGAATGCGGCGAGATTCAGGTCCCGGGTCAGCTCGTGCAGGTTCCAGGCGGCGTCGGCTTTGGCCCGCAACACCGTGTCGAGGCGCTCGGGCGTCAGCGAGGCGATCACCGCGTCGTCGAGCACCCCGGCGGCGTGAATCACCGCGCTCAACGGGGGATGCTGTTCGGGCAGCCCCGCCAACAACTCCGCCGCCGTCGCGCGGTCGCTCACGTCGCAGGCCATCACCTGGACCGTGGCGCCCGCCCGCGTCAGCTCGGCCACCAGTTCGTCGGCGCCGTCCGCGGTTTGGCCGCGGCGGCTGGCCAGGACGACGTGCCGTACCCCATGCCGGGTAACCACGTGACGGGCCACCAGACCGCCGACCATCCCGGTGCCGCCGGTGATCAACACCGTGCCGCCGGCCAGCCCGACGCCGGGCCGGTTCGGCAACGTCAGAACCACTTTGCCGATGTGCCGGGCCTGGCTGACGAACCGGTACGCCTCGACGGCGCGGCGCACGTCGAAAGCCCTTGTCGGCAGCGGCTTCAGGACGCCGGCCTCGAACAGCCCGACCAATTCGACCAACATCTCCTGGATGTGCTGCGGTCCGGCCTCCATCAGATCGAACGCCCGATACTGCACACCGGGGTGGCTCGCGGCGATCGCCTGCGGGTCACGCAGATCGGTCTTGCCCATCTCGATGAAGCGGCCGCCCGACGCGAGCAACCGCAACGACGCGTCGGTGAACTCCCCGGCCAGCGAGTTGAGCACCACGTCCACGCCGACCCCGCCGGTGGCGGCCAAGAACTTCTGCTCGAATTCCAGCGAACGCGAGTCGCCGATGTGGTCTTCGTCAAAACCCATGGCGCGCAGGGTGTTCCACTTGCCGCGGCTCGCGGTGACGAAAACTTCCGCGCCCCAGTGCCGGGCTAGCTGGACCGCGGCCATGCCGACCCCGCCGGCCGCGGCGTGCACCAGAACCCGCTGCCCGGCCCGCACGCCGGCCAGCACCGACAACCCGTACAGCGCCGTCAAGAACACCACCGGCACACCCGCGGCCTCGGTCAACGACCACCCCTGCGGCACCCGCACCAGGTACCGCTGATCGACGACGGCCTCGGAGCCCGCCAAACCCAGGATTCCCATCACCGCATCACCGCCAGCCAGGCCCGTCACCTCCGGGCCCACCTCGACGACGACCCCGGCGCCCTCGGCGCCCAACTGCGCCGCACCGGGATACATCCCGAGCGCCACCAGCACATCCCGGAAGTTCACGCCGACCGCGGCGACCCCCACCCGCACCTGGCCGGCGGCCAATTCCGCCCGGGGGCACGGCTCGGCCACCAGATCTTCGAGCGTCCCCCCGCTACCGGCGGCCAGTCGCCAGTCGCCCGCCGGCAGCTCCAGCGCGGGGCCCGACTGCACGGGCGTCATCCGCGCCTGGTAAGCGACGCCCTTGCGCACCACCAATTGCGGTTCGCCACAAGCGATTACGGACTCGGCGTCGAGCGACCCGTCGGAATCGACCAAGACCACCCGGCCCGGATGCTCGGCCTGCGCCGAACGGACCAGCCCCCACACCGCCGCGCCGGCCGGATCCGTGACGTCCTCGCCGGCCAACCCCACCGCGCCGCGGGTCAACACCACCAACGGACCGCGTCGATCGGCGGCCAGCGACGACTGCAACAGTTCCAGCGCCTTCGCGGTGGCCGCGTGCACCGACTCGACCGGGCTTCCGGCGCCGGCCGGACACTCCCACACCTCCGCGGGCTCGCCCGTCGCATCGCCGCTCAGCGAAATCGGCGACCAGCTGACCTCGAGCAGGCCGCCGCCGGGACGACCCGCCGCCGCCAGCTGTTCGGGCGACACCGGGCGAACCACCAGCTCCCGCACCGACAACACCGGCAGCCCCGCCGCATCGGCGATCTCCAGCGACATCGCCCCCGACCCCGCCGGCGCAATCCGGACCCGCACGTGGGCTGCGCCCGCGGCATGCAACGTCACACCCTGCCAGGAGAACGGCAGCAGGATCTGATCCTGCTCGCCGCACACCCCCAGAGCGTGCAGGCTCGCGTCGAGCAACACCGGGTGAATCCCGAACCCGCCCAACGCGACCCCCGCGTCCGGCGGGACTGCGGCTTCCGCGAAAATCTCCGTTCCCCGCCGCCACACGCTCCGTAGCCCCCGGAACGCCGGGCCGTAGCCGTAGCCGCGGCCGGCCATGCCCTCGTAGGCGCCGCCGACGTCGACGGCGACCGCCCCCACCGGCGGCCATGCCGAGGAATCCGCAATCGGCGCCACCGCCCGCGCCGTCAACACGCCCTCGGCGTGCAGCACCCATCCCGAATCCGACTGCGCACCCGAGGAATACACCGACACGGCCCGAGCGCCCGCGTCGTTGGCGACACCCACCAGCACCTGAACCTGGACCCCGCCGGTTGCCGGCAACACCAGCGGCGCGGACAACGTGAGCTCCTCGATTGCCGAACAGCCGACCTCGTCACCGGCGCGCAGCGCCAGCTCCACGAAGCCGGCCCCGGGAAACAGCACCACCCCGCCCACCGCGTGATCGGCCAGCCACGGTTGCGCCGCGAGCGAGAGCCGGCCCGCTAACACCACCTCTCCCGAATCGGGCCGCTCCACGACCGCGCCCAGCAGTGGATGGTCGGACCCGGTCAGGCCCAGGCCGTCGACATCGCGTGACCCCACCATCTCCGCCGACAGCCAAAACCTGCGCCGCTGAAAGGGATACGTGGGCAGGTCGACGCGTTCGGGGTCGAGGCCGGCGAACGTCGCGGTCCAGTCCACGCCCACCCCGGCGGCGAACAGGCGCGCGGCAGCGGTGAGGAGCGACTCGACCTCGGCCCGGTCTTTGGCGACGGACACCACCGCTTCGGTGGTCGACGACTGCGCCACCGCGGCCGTCAGCGCCTTACCGGGCCCCACTTCGACGAACACCCCGGCCCCGAGCGTCTCGGCCAGTTGGATGCCGTCGGCGAAGCGCACCGGTGCGCGGACATGCTCGACCCAATATTGCGGCGAGCCGTACCCTGACCCGGCCACCTGGCCGGTCACGTTGGATATCAACGCAATCCGCGGCTCGGCGGGGATTATCTGGCCGACCACCTCCGCGAACCGATCGATCATGGGTTCCATCAGCGGCGAGTGGAACGCGTGCGAGACCGCCAATCGATGTATCCGCCGGCCCTGCGTCGCCAACCGGTCGGCCACCGCGTCCACCGCGGCCGCCTCGCCCGAAATCACCACGGCGCCGGGCCCATTGACCGCCGCCAGGCTGACGCCCTCGGTCAACAACGGCGCCACCTCGGCCTCACTGGCGGCCACCGCGACCATCACGCCACCGGCGGGCAGCGCGCCCATCAAGCGACCCCGCGCGGCCACCAGTTGGGCCGCGTCGGCCAGGGACAGCACCCCGGCGACGTGGGCGGCCGCGATCTCACCGACGCTATGGCCGATCACCACATCGGGCTGCACACCCCAGGACCGCCACAGCGCGGCCAGCGCGACCTCGACCGCGAACAGTGCCGGCTGGGCAAACTCCGTGCTTTCCAACAGGTTCGGGTCATCTCCCCACACCACCTGGCGCAACGGCAACCGCAGGTGTTCGTCCAGGGCCTGCGCGGCCTCGTCGAAGGCGCGGGCGAACTCCGGGAACCGCCGGTGCAGCGCCGCGCCCATCCCCAGCCGCTGCGACCCCTGGCCGGGGAACAGCCACACCGTCTTGCCCGCCGCCCGCGCCCGTCCGACGACCGTGTCGGGGCCGGGGTCGCCGGCGGCCAGCTGCACCAAACTCAGTTGCATCGCCACGCGGTCGTCGCCCACCACCACGGCCCGATGATCGAAGGCGGAGCGCGTCGTGGCCAACGACCACCCGACATCGATGACGTCTAGGCCCTCGTCGGCGCTCACCCGCGCCAGCAGCCGCTTCGCGTACGCGCCCAGCGCCTCGGGCGAACGAGCCGACAGCACCCACGGCGCCACGACCGCCTGGCGGGGCTCATCGCGTTCAACCGCAACGCCTTCCAGCGCCGGCGGCTCCTCGACGATCACATGGGCATTGGTCCCGCTGATCCCGAACGACGACACCCCCGCCCGGCGCGGACGATCCCCCGCGGGCCAGGGCCGTGCCTCGGTCAACAACGACACCGCCCCCGCCGACCAATCCACATGCGGGGAAGGCACATCCACGTGCAGCGTCTGGGGCATCACCCCGTGGCGCATCGCCTGGATCATCTTGATCACCCCGGCCACGCCGGCGCCGGCGGAGGTATGGCCGATATTGGATTTGATCGATCCGAGCCACAGGGGTTCGACGCGGCCTTGGCCGTAGGTCGCCAGAAGTGCCTGGGCCTCAATCGGATCCCCCAGCACCGTCCCGGTCCCGTGGCCCTCGACCACGTCGACGTCGGCGGCGCTCAGGCCGGCGTTGGCGAGCGCAGCGCGGATCACCCGCTGCTGTGACGGACCATTCGGCGCGGTCAAACCGTTCGAGGCGCCGTCCTGGTTGACCGCCGAACCGCGCAGCACCGCCAGCACCGGATGCCCCAGGCGGCGGGCGTCACTCAGCCGCTCCAGCAGCAGCATGCCCGCGCCCTCCGACCACGCGGTGCCGTCGGCGGCGCCGGCATACACCTTGCACCGGCCGTCGGGCGCCAGCGCCCGTTGCCGGCTGAACTCCACGAAGGCGGCGGGGGTGGCCATCACCGTCACGCCGCCGGCCAGGGCCAGCTCGGACTCCCCCGACCGCAGCGACTGCGCCGCCAGGTGCATGGCCACCAACGACGACGAGCACGCGGTATCCACGGACACCGCGGGGCCTTCCAGGCCCAGCACGTATGCGACCCGGCCGGAGGTCACGCTGAGGGTCGAGCCGGTGAGCCCGTAGCCCTCCAGCTCGCCCTTCACCTCGCCGCCGTAGCCGGCGTGGATGACTCCGGCGAACACCCCCGTGGCCGAGCCGCGCAGCGTGAGCGGGTCAATCCCCGCCCGCTCCAGCGCCTCCCAGGAGAGCTCCAGCATCAAACGTTGCTGCGGATCCATAGCCAGGGCCTCGCTGGGGCCGATCCCGAAGAATCCCGCGTCGAAGTCGCCGGCGTCGCGCAGGAAGCAGCCGCGGCGCGTGTACATCTTGCCCTTGGCATCGGGATCCGGATCGAACAACCCGTCGACGTCCCAGCCCCGGTCGGTCGGAAAATCCGACACCGCGTCGCGGCCTTCGACCACCATGTCCCACAACGCTTCCGGCGAATCCACCCCGCCGGCGTAGCGGCAGGCCATGCTCACCACCGCCACCGGCTCCGACTGCTTGCCTTCCAACTCCAGGACGCGCCGGCGCGTCCGCCGGAGATCGGCGGTGAGGCGCTTGAGGTAATCGAGATGCTTTTCGGTGCCCGGCACCGCGTGCTCCTTAAGTTACGAGCCCAGCTCTTCGTCGAGGATGGCGAAGAGTTGGCTTTCGGTCGCGGTGTGGATGTCTGCGTCGTCGGTGTCGTCGAGGTGGGCGCTGGTGAGGGTGGTCAGCAGGTTTTGCAGCCGGATGGCCAGGTGCGCCTTGTCTTCCGGGTTCCAGTCGGTTCGGTTCAGGAGCGCTTGCAGCTCTGCGGCGATGTCGTTGGCGCGGGCCGCCGGGTCGGGCTTCTCGGTCCCGACCGCGAGGCGGGCGTCCAGGTATTCGCCCAGCGCGGTCGGCGTGGGGTGGTCGAAAATGATCGTGGGCGAAAGGGTGAGCCCGGTGGCGGTTTTCAGCCGGTTGCGCAGTTCGACCGCCGTCAGCGAGTCGAAACCCAGTTCCTGAAACGCCCGTTCGGCGTTGATGTCCGCCACGTCGGTTCGTCCCAGCACCGTGGCGGCGTTGCTGCGCACCAACTCGACGAGCTCGCGGTGGCGCTGGTCGGGGGCCAGTTCCCGCAGCCGCGCGGTCAGCCCCGTCGTCGAGGCGGTCACGGAGGCGTCGTCGATGACGCGGCGCGCGGGACGGGTGGCCAAACCGTGCAGCAGGGGCGGCAGCGCGGCGGCGTTGTGCGACAGCGCGATCCGGTCCAGGGACGTGGCCACCACGACGGGCCGCTCGCCCACCAAGGCGGCGTCCAGACGCTGGAGGGCCTCGGTGGTCGACAACGGCGCAAGGCCCAGCCGGCTCATGCGGTCCTTGTCCGTGTCGCCCAGGTGCGCGGTCATCGCCGAAGCCTGCTCCCACAGGCCCCAGGCCACCGACAAGCCGGGCAAACCATTCGCGCGGCGATGGGCGGCGAGCGCGTCCAGGAAGCTGTTGGCCGCAGCGTAATTGCCCTGACCGGGGGTGCCGACGATCCCCGCCATCGACGAAAACAGCACGAACGCGGACAGATCCAGCCCCGCGGTCAGCTCGTGCAGGTTCCAAGCCCCATCGACCTTGGCGCGCAACACCGCATCCACCCGCTCGGGCGTCAACGACGCGATCAACCCGTCGTCCAGCGTCCCCGCGGCATGAAACACCCCGCGCAACGGATACTCGGCCGGTACCCGCGCCAACAGCGCCGCGGCCGCGTCCCGGTCGGCCACATCGCAGGAGAGCACGGACACCCCGGCCCCGGCCGACCGTAACTCGGCCTCCAGCTCGGCTGTTCGTTCGTCGCCGCCGCTTCTGCTGGCCAGTACGACGTGGGCCACCCCGTACTGGGCGACGAGATGACGTGCCAGCGCCGAGCCGGCCATCCCGGTTCCGCCGGTGATCAGCGCGGTGCCCCCGGAAAGCCCCGACGACAGCGTCAGCACGATCTTGCCGACGTGGCGGGCCTGGCTGACGAACCGATACGTCTCGGCGGCGCGGCGCACGTCGAAAGCCCTTGTCGGCAGCGGCTTCAGGACGCCCTCTTTGAACAGATCCGTCAGCTCGGCCAGCATGGCCGCGATGCGATCGGGGCTGACCTCGGTCAGATCGAAGGCCTGATAGCGCACGCCCGGATGCTGCGCGGCGACCTCGTCGGGGTCACGCAGGTCGGTCTTGCCCATCTCGACGAAGTGCCCTCCGTCGGCCAGCAACCGCAACGAGGCGTCGACGAATTCCCCGGCCAGCGAGTCCAGCACGACGTCCACCCCGCGGCCACCGGTGGCCGCGAGGAACTGTTGCTCGAACGCGGTTGTCCGCGAGTCGCCGATGTGGTCGTCGTCGAAACCCATCGCGCGCAGCGTTTCCCACTTGCCCCGGCTGGCGGTGGCGAAGACCTCGGCCCCCCAATGCCGCGCCAGCTGGACCGCGGCCATGCCCACCCCACCTGTGGCGGCGTGGATCAGCACCCGCTGTCCGGCCCGCAGCCCGGCCAGCACCGACAGGCCGTACAACGCCGTCAAGAACACCACCGGCACGCCAGCGGCCTCGAGCATTGACCACTGCGCCGGGACGGTGGTCACCAACCGCGCATCGACCACCGCTTCCGAGCCCACGACCCCGAGCAGCCCCATCACGCGGTCACCGACCGCCAGCCCGGACACGCCGGGGCCGACTTCGGCGATCACGCCGACGCCCTCGGCGCCCAGCTGGCCGCCGCCGGGGTACATCCCCAACGCCACCAGCACATCCCGGAAGTTCACCCCGACGGCGGCCACCGTCACGCGCACCTGGCCGGCGGCCAGTTCCACCGGCGGGCTCGTCCGCACGACCAGGTCCTCCAGCGTCCCACCGCCGCCGACGTCCAACCGCCAATTCCCCTGCGGCAGCGCCAACGCCGCGTCGGACGGCACCGGCGCCAGCCGGGCGGCATACGCGACCCCGGCCCGAATCGCCAATTGTGGTTCGCCGCAACCGATTACCGTGCTCGTGTCCAGCGACCCGTCCGAATCGACCAGCACCACCCGGTCGGGATGCTCGGCCTGGGCGGAGCGGACCAGCCCCCACACCGCAGCACCGGCCAGATCCGTGACGTCCTCACGGGGCAGCGCGACGGCGCCGCGGGTCTGCACCACCAGCACCCCGTGCCCGTCGCCGGCCAGCCAGGACTGCAACACCCCCAACGCCTCGTGAACGGCCTCGTGCGTTGCCCGCACCACATCCGAGCCCGCGCCCGGCTCCCACACCACCACGCCATCGCCAACACCGCTGTCACCCAATGGCGTTGGTGACCAGGCGACCTCGAGCAGCCCGCCGCCGCCTGGGACCGCCGCCGACAGCTGTCCCGCCGACAGCGGCCGTAGGTCGAGGCGTCCTACCGACAACACGGGAAGGCCCATCGCATCGGCCAGCTCGATGGACACCGCCCCGGCGCCCGCCGGGGCGATCCGCACCCGCGCCCGCGATGCCCCCGCCGCGTGCAGGCTCACCCGCTGCCAGGAAAACGGCAACACCGTCGGGGCATCCGCATCGGCCAGGCCCAGCGCGTGCAGCGCGGCGTCCAGCAAGGCGGGATGAATCCCGAACCCGTCAACCGTCACCCCGGCCTCCGATGAAACCGCGACCTCGGCGAAGATCTCGTCGCCGCGCCGCCACATGGCCCGCAATCCCCGAAAGGCCGCGCCGTATTCGTATCCCCGCGCGGCCAGGCGCCGATAGGCGTCGCCCACGTCGACCGGCTCCGCGCCCACCGGCGGCCAGGCTGACAAATCCGCGCCCGGCGCGGCCGCCCGAACCCCCAGCAGGCCCTCGGCGTTCAACGCCCACTCCGAATCCGGCTGCGCGCCAGCGGAATAGACCGCCACCGGCCGCGAACCCGCCGCGTCCGCACCGCCGACGACCACCTGAACCTGCGCCGAGCCGTCCGCGGGCAGCACCAACGGGGCCGACAACGTCAGCTCCTCGATCACCGGGCAGCCGACCTCGTCACCGGCCCGGGAGGCCAGTTCCACAAACCCGGTTCCCGGGAACAGCGTCACCCTGGTCACCTGGTGGTCGGCCAGCCAGGGGTGCGCGGCGGCGGACAGCCGACCCGTCAGCACCACCCCGCCCGAATCGGGTCGCTGCACCACCGCACCCAACAAGCCGTGCTCGGCCGCGGTCAACCCCAACCGACCCATGTCGCCCGAACCCATGAACTGGGCCGGCAACCAAAACCGCTGTCGCTGAAACGCATACGTCGGCAGCTCGACACGCCGCGCGTCGCCCCCGGCAAACGCCGCCCGCCAATCGACCTCGGCCCCGGCCACGTGCGCCTGGCCCAGGGAGAGCCAGAACCGGTCGAGGCCGCCGTCGTCGCGGCCCAGCGACGGGACGACGACCGCGTCTTCCACGGAATTCGCCGCGCCGACCGTCTCTTCGATGCCGGCGATCAACACCGGGTGCGGGCTGCATTCGACGAACATCCGGTACCCGGCCTCGCGTGCGCCCCGCACCGCTCGCTCGAATTCCACCGTCTCGCGGATGTTTCGGAACCAGTACTCGGCATCCAGGCCCGCCGTGTCCATGATCTCACCGGTGACGGTCGAGTAGAACGCAGTCGACGATGACCGTGGCTCGATGTCCGCCAGCGCCTGAATCAGGGGTTCGCGGATCGCGTCCACCTGCGTCGAGTGTGACGCGTAGTCGACGTCGATCCGGCGGGCCCGAACGTTGTCGGCCTCGCAGCGCCGGATCAGCCCGTCCAGCGCCTCCACATCGCCGGACACGACGACCGCCGAAACACCGTTCACCGCGGCGATATTCAGCCGATCACCCCAGCGCGCCGCCAACTCCTGTGCCTGCGGTAGGCCGCACGCCAGCGAGGCCATGCCCCCCTCGCCCGACAACTGCAGCAGGAGCAGGCTGCGCAACGCCACCACCCGCGCGCCGTCCTCGAGCGAGAGCGCTCCCGCCACGCACGCCGCGGCGATCTCGCCCTGCGAGTGGCCGATCACCGCGTCGGGGGCGACGCCCATCGACCGCCACATTTCGGCGAGCGACACCATGACCGCCCACAGCGCCGGTTGCACCACGTCCACCCGGTCCAGCCCCGGTGCGCCCGGCGCCGCGCGGATGACGTCGAGCAACGACCACTGGACGTGCTCGCCGAGCGCCTTGTCGCACCGGCGCATGTGGTCGGCGAATACTGTTGACTCGTCGAGTAATTGGGCCCCCATGCCGGCCCACTGCGAGCCCTGCCCGGGGAACACGAACGCCGTCTTGCCCGCCGCACGGGCCCGGCCCACCACCGCGCCTGCGCCGGACGAACCGGACGCCACCCCGGCCAGGCCGGCGAGCAGTGCCTCGCGGTCGGGACCGACCACGACGGCACGATGCTCGAACGTCGAGCGGCTGCTGGCCAGCGACCACCCGACATCGGCGGCGCTCAGCCCCTCGCGCTGCCCGACCCAGGCCGCCAGCCGGGCCGCCTGCTCGGCCAGCGCCGGCTCGGAGCGAGCCGACACCACCCACGGCACCGACGGCGGCTCGTCGCGTTGGGCCACAACCGGTTCGGGCTCGGCGGGTGCCTCCTCGACGATGACGTGCGCGTTGGTCCCGCTGATCCCGAACGACGACACCCCCGCCCGGCGCGGACGATCCCCCGCGGGCCAGGGCCGCGGCTCGGTCAACAACGACACCGCCCCCGCCGACCAATCCACATGCGGCGACGGCACATCCACGTGCAGCGTCTGGGGCATCACCCCGTGGCGCATCGCCTGGACCATCTTGATCACCCCGGCCACGCCCGCGCCGGCCGAGGTGTGGCCCATGTTCGATTTGATCGAGCCCAACCACAGCGGTTCGACGCGGTCTTGGCCATAGGTCGCCAAAATCGCCTGGGCCTCAATCGGATCCCCCAGCATCGTGCCGGTGCCGTGCCCCTCCACGACGTCGACGTCGGCCGCCTCGAGGCGCGCGCTGGCCAACGCCGCGCGGATCACCCGCTGCTGCGACGGCCCGTTCGGTGTCGCCAGACCGTTGGAGGCGCCGTCCTGGTTGACCGCCGAACCCCGCAGCACCGCCAACACCGGATGGCCCAACCGCCGGGCATCGCTCAGCCGCTCCAGCACCAGCATCCCGGCGCCCTCGGAGAACCCGGTCCCGTCGGCGGCGCCCGCGTAGGCCTTGCACCGACCGTCGACCGACAGCGCCCGCTGCCGGCTGAAGTCGACGAACATCGCCGGGGTGGCCATCACGGTCACGCCGCCGACCAGCGCGAGGTCGCACTCCCCCGACCGCAGCGACCGCGCCGCCAGGTGCATCGCCACCAACGACGAGGAACACGCGGTGTCCACCGACACCGCCGGGCCCTCCAGCCCCAGCGCATACGCCACCCGGCCCGACGCCACGCTCAGCGTCGTGCCGCGCATCCCGTAGCGCTCCAGCTCTCCGGGCACCCGGCCCGCGCCGCCGTACGAACCATGGAAGACGCCGGCGAACACCCCGGTCGCCGAACCCCGCAAGCCCAGGGGGTCGATCCCGGCCCGCTCCAGCGCCTCCCACGAGATCTCCAGCAACAACCGCTGCTGCGGATCCATCGCCAGGGCCTCGCTGGGCGCGATCCCGAAGAAGGCGGCGTCGAAACCGGCGACGTCGGCGAGGAACCCGCCCTGCCTCGAATAGGACTTGCCGACCGCGTCGGCGTCGGCGTCGAACAGGTCCGCCAGGTCCCAGCCCCGGTCGTCCGGGAAGTCCGACACCACGTCGCGACCCTCGGCGACCATCGCCCACAGACCCTCGGGCGAATCCACCCCGCCCGGATAGCGGCAACCCATCCCGACGATCGCCACGGGCTCGGTCGCCTGGGCCAGGTATTCGCGGTTCTCGCGCTTGAGCTGCTCGTTTTGTTTCAGGGACGCGCGCAGGGCCCTCACGAGCTCTTCGTGAGTGCTGCTCATGAGCCCCGACCTCTCGGGTTACTCAATCGGCGCCAAGCCGCGCGACGATCATCGCCATATTCTCTCAACGGCCGCTCGTGCCGTCTGCCGATCTCGTCAACTGCGGGCGCCAGGGGTCGCGCCACTCGTGGACTCAATGCCAGCGCAGGAGCACGAGCTCAGAACAGAATCCGGGACCCATCGCGATCATCAGCCCGGGGCTGTCGCTGGGCGGCGGCTTGGCCAGGGTGTCGCGCAGCACGTGCAGCACCGACGCGGACGAGAGGTTGCCGATCTCGCCGAGCGAACGCCAGGTCAGCTCCAGCGCCTCCGGCGGCAGGTCGAGGGTCTTGACGATCGCCTCGATGACCTTGGGACCGCCGGGATGGCTGACCCACGCGCCCACGTCCGTCGTCGTCAGGCCGTGCGCTCCGAGGAACCCGGTGACGTCGTCGTACAGGTACTGCTCGACGACGCCGGCCACATCCTTCGACAAGACCAGCTCGAAGCCGGTGGCGCCGACGTCGTAACCCATCGTGCGCAGCGAGTCGGGGTAGAGGTGACTGCGCGAGTCGACGATGTCGGGACCCACCGCACCGATCTGCTCGGCGCGGCGCTCCCCGACGGCCACCACCGAGCCCGCCCCGTCGGCGAACAGCGCGCTGCCGACCAGCCCGGCCACCGTCGGCTTGTAGCCCGGGTACGTCATCGAGCAAAGCTCCACCGAGACGAGGGCCGCGACGCCGTCCGGCGCGCCCCGCAGGTAGTCGTTCATGCGGGCAACCCCCGCGGCGCCGGCCACGCAACCCAGTCCGAACAGCGGAACCCGGCGCACGTCGGGACGCAGGCCGAGCCGCCCGGCGATGCGGGCGTCCAGCGACGGCACCGCGATCCCGGTGACGGTCGTGGTGATCAGCACGTCGAGGTCCTGCGGCTGCAGCCCCGCCTCCTCGAGAGCGCCCGACAGCGCCTCGCAGCCCAGCTCCACCGCGTGCTCGATGAAGACCCGGTTGGCCACGCTGAAGTCGGTCAGCGTCGGGTATTTCTCCAGCGGCAAAACCAGGTGGCGGCCGTTGACCTTGGAGCTGGCGTGCAGCTGACGAACGAGGTCCTCGTATTCGGCAAACTCGGGGATGCTGATAAAGAACTCGGTCAGCTCCCGCTGCGAATAGCGGTGCGGCGGCAGGGCGCCGAAAACACCTGCGATGACGCTCATTGGTCCCACCCTTTTGGAGACGTGTGACTAGGCCGATAGGTTCAGCCAGAATCGCTTTTCGAGCTGAAAGCTTAGCCGGGTTTCATAAGCAAGGCAGAAACGTGCCGCGGACCTGCGACGTTAGCTGGAGCGCTCAGCGACGAGCCGACATGAAGTGGGCGACGACGCCGCGCGCGGCGCGGAGGCGCAAGGCCGGCCGAGCGACTCGGGAAAGTCCCAACGAATTCCCCGCCGCAATAATTTGCCGCCGCGTCAATATACCGGCTGCCTGGCACCGCCACCATGAGTAGCCCCGGAAACAACGACCGAAACCCACCAAACCGGACGAGCAAAACGACGCACGGCTTCCATTCGACCTGAAAGAGCTTTATCGGCATTGCGAGCCGACCGGCTGTATTGCCGGGCAAACAAGCCGATGGCATTTGTATTCAATGGTCCGAATTCTTCGGCAGCGGCTGCGGAATTGGACCGCGCCCGTTCGACGGTTCCCGGCTATCGCTCGGCGCGTAGGCGGTCCTTGAGTTCGGCGCACCTGGCCAGCACGGCGTCGAGCTGTTCGGCGACCCGGTTGGGCGCGGTGCCACCCCTGGAATCCCGCGAGGCCACCGACCCCTCGATGGTCAGCACGTCGCGAACCTCCGGGGTCAGCTCGGGGCTGATGGCGGCCAGTTCGTCGTCGGTCAGCTCGTCGAGCCCGACGCCGCGTCCCTCGGCGGTGCGCACGGCCGCCCCGGCCGCTTCGTGCGCGGACCGGAACGGAACGCCCTGGCGAACGAGCCACTCCGCGATGTCGGTGGCCAGCGTGTAGCCCGCCGGGGCCAGGGCCGCCATCCGTTCGACGTCGAATGTCAGGCTGGCCACCAGTCCGGCCATCGCCGGCAGCAGCAGCTCCAGCTGCGCCACCGCGTCGAACACCGGCTCCTTGTCTTCCTGCAAGTCGCGGTTGTAGGCCAGCGGCTGCGCCTTCAGAGTCGCCAGCAGGCCCGCCAGGTTGCCGATCAGCCGCCCGGCCTTGCCGCGGGCCAGCTCGGCGATGTCGGGGTTCTTCTTCTGCGGCATGATCGAGCTGCCGGTGGACCACGAATCGTGCAGGGTGACGTAGCCGAATTCCGTCGAGCTCCAGATGATGATGTCCTCGGCCAGCCGGGACAGGTCGACGCCGATCATGGCGAAGACGAACGCGGCCTCGGCGGCGAAATCCCGGGCCGCGGTCGCGTCGACGGAGTTCTCGGCGGCGGCGGCGAAGCCCAGCTCCGCGGCGATCGCGTCCGGGTCCAGGCCCAGCGACGACCCGGCCAGCGCGCCCGAGCCGTACGGGGAGATCGCCGCGCGACGGTCGAAGTCGACGATCCGGTCCACGTCGCGCAGCAACGGCTGCGCGTGCGCGAGCAGGTGGTGGGCCAGCAGGATCGGCTGGGCGGACTGCAGGTGGGTCTTGCCGGGCATGATCGCGTCCGGGTGGGCGGCGGCCTGCGCGGCCAGTGCGGCGACGACCTCGAGCGCCCCATCGGCCACCCGCTGGGCCGCGTCCCGCAGCCACATCCGAAAGAGCGTGGCCACCTGGTCGTTTCGCGACCGCCCGGCGCGCAACCGGCCGCCGAGGTCGGGCCCGACCCGCTCGATCAGCCCGCGCTCCAGCGCGGCGTGAACGTCCTCGTCGGTCACCAACGGCGTGAAGCTGCCGTCGGCCACGTCCTCGGCGAGGCTGTCCAGGCCGGCCAGCAACCCGTCGCGCTGCTCCTCATCAAGGAGCCCCGCCCGGAACAGGATCACCGTGTGCGCCCGCGAGGCGACGATGTCGTAAGGCGCCAATACCCAGTCGAAGTGGGTGGACTTGCTCAGCGCGGCCAGCGCGTCCGACGGCCCGTCGGCGAACCGGCCGCCCCACAGCGACCCCTCGCGAGTGCTCATCTTCGTCCAGCGGTGTTCGCCGGGCCATGCCCGGCCACCAGACACAAAAGCCCCTTTGCGCCCGGCGTGTCGGGGGCTTTTGCGTCTGGTGGCCAGGAAGAAGTCACTGCATGTCCCGGCGGGACGCGATCTTCGACGACAACCCGTGCACGTAGACGAAGCCCTTCGCCGCCGACTGGTCGAAGCTGTCGCCCTCGTCGTAAGTGGCCAGGTTGAAGTCGTACAGCGACTCGGCGCTGCGCCGGCCGTTGACCGCAATGTGGCCGCCGTGCAACACCATTCGGATCTCGCCGGTCACGTGCTCCTGGGTCTTGGCGACGAAGCTCTCCAGTGCGTCCTTCAGCGGCGAGTACCAGAGCCCGTCGTACACCAGCTCGGCCCAGCGCTGGTCGGTGTGGCGCTTGAACCGGCCCAGTTCGCGTTCCAGCGTCACGTGTTCGAGTTCGGTGTGCGCGGTGATCAGCACCATCGCGCCTGGCGCCTCGTAGATCTCGCGGCTCTTGATCCCCACCAGCCGGTCCTCGACGACGTCGAGGCGCCCGACCCCCTGGCTGCCGGCGCGCCGATTGAGTTCCTCGATGGCCTGCAGCATCGACACCCGTTTGCCGTCGATGGACACCGGCACCCCGCGCTCGAACCCGACGATCACCTCGTCGGGCGTGCTCCAGTTCAGCGTCGGGTCCTCGGTGTAGGAGTAGACATCCTTGGTGGGCGCGTTCCAAAGGTGTTCCAGGAAACCGGTTTCGACCGCGCGGCCCCACACGTTCTGGTCGATCGAGAACGGCGAGCGCTTGGTGACGTTGATCGGGATGGCGTTCTCCTCGGCGAACGCGATCGCCTTCTCCCGCGTCCAGGCGTAGTCGCGGACCGGCGCCAGCACCTCCAAATCCGGTGCCAGCGAACCGAATCCGACCTCGAACCGGACCTGGTCGTTGCCCTTGCCGGTGCAGCCGTGCGCGACGATGGTGCCGCCGTGCTCACGGGCCGCCGCGACCAGGTGCTTCACGATCAGCGGCCGGCTGATCGCCGACACCAGCGGGTAGCGGTCCATGTACAGCGCGTTGTTGAGCACCGTCGGCAGGCAGTAGCCCTCGGCGAACTCGTCGCGGGCGTCCACGACGACCGCCTCGACCGCGCCGCAGTCCAGGGCCCGCTGGCGGACCACTTCCATGTCCTCGCCGCCCTGGCCGAGGTCGATCGCGACCGCAACCACCTCGCGGCCGGTCTCCTTGCCGATCCAGCTGATCGCCACCGAGGTGTCCAGCCCGCCGGAATACGCCAGGATGACGCGTTCTGACCCGCCTTTGCACATGGACCTGTCTCCTTACTTGAGGTTCTCCAGCATCCCGGCGAGTTCCGCGCCCGTCATCGGTTCGCGCGCAACCACCAGGATGGTGTCATCACCGGCCACGGTGCCGACTACGTACGGTAGGGCCGCGCGGTCGATCGCGCTGGCCAGATAGTGCGCCGCGCCCGGTGGGGTGCGCAGCACCGCGAGGTTACCGCTCGCATCGGTCGACACCAGCAACTCGCCGAGCAGGCGCGACATCCGGTCGGTGCCGCCGGCCACCCCCCGCACCGGGCTGCCGTCCTCGGGAACGATGTAGACGCCGACGCCGCCGTCGGCGCCGCGCAATTTGACCGCGCCCAGCTCCTCGAGATCGCGCGACAGCGTGGCCTGGGTGACCTCGATGCCCTCGCCGGCCAGCCGGGCGGCCAGTTCGCTTTGGCTGCTGATCGGCTCCGACGACAGGATCGCGACGATGCGGGCCTGCCGGCCGGCGCGGGTGGTCTCGGGGCTGGTCTTCGAGCGGGTCATCGTGATTGCTCCAGCAGCCACACCAGCAGCGCCTTCTGCGCGTGCAGACGGTTTTCCGCCTCGTCCCACACCGCGCTGGCCGGCCCGTCCATCACCTCGTCGGTGATCTCCTCGCCGCGGTGGGCCGGAAGGCAATGCAGCACAACGGCTTCCGGGTCGGCCAACCCAACGAGCCGCGCGTTGAGCTGAAACGGCCGAAACGGCCCCACCCGGTCCAGCCCGTCGTTCTCCTGCCCCATCGACGTCCAGGTGTCGGTGACGACGACGTCGGCGCCCTTGGCCGCCGCGTCGGGGTCGGCGGTGACCGTGACCGACGCGCCGGTGGCCTCGGCGCGTCGCCCGGCCGCGGCCACCAGGGCCGGGTCGGGCGCGAATCCGTCGGGGGCGGCGACGGTGACGTGGATGCCGGCGGTGACCCCACCGAGGATCAGCGAGTGCGCCATGTTGTTCGCGCCGTCGCCAAAGTACGTCAGCCGCAAGCCCTTCAGCGATCCCTTGCGTTCGGCGATGGTCTGCAGGTCGGCCAGCACCTGACACGGGTGGAAGTCGTCGGAGAGCGCGTTGATCACGGGCACCGACGCGGACGCCGCCATCGCCTCGAGCCGGTCCTGCCCGAACGTCCGCCAGACGATGGCGTCGACGTAGCGGGACAGCACCTGTGCGGTGTCACCCAGCGTCTCGTCGCGGCCCATTTGGGTGCTGCGGGCGTCGACGACGACGGCGTGCCCGCCGAGCTGCGCGATGCCCACCTCGAAGGAGAACCGGGTGCGGGTCGAGTTCTTGTCGAAGATGACCGCGACCCCGCACGGCCCGTCGAGCGGGCGGCGGGCGAACGGGTCCTTCTTCAGTTCGGCCGCCAGGTCGAGCACCTCGGCCTGTTCGGCGGGTGACAGGTCGTCGTCGCGCAGGAAGTGCCGAATCACGTTGCCGCCTCGGCGGTATCGAGGATGCCCGGCAAAGCGGCGATGAAGCCGTCGATCTGGTCCTCCGCGATGATCAGCGGCGGCGCCAGCCGGATGACGTCGGGAGCCGCCGCGTTGACCAGGAATCCGGCGTCCCGCGCCGCGGCCTCGGTTGCCTTGGCCGCCGTCGCCGAAAGCACGATGCCCCAAAGCAATCCGCGGCCACGCACGTGGTCGATCAGCGGGTGCCCGAGCCGTTCGATGCCGTCGCGCACGGACTTGCCCAGCACCTCGGCGTGCCGGACCAGATCCTCCGTGGCGATCACCCGCAGCACCGCCAGCGCCGCCGCGGTGCAGATCGGGTTGCCACCGAAGGTGCTGCCGTGCAGGCCGGGGGTGAGCAGCTCGGCGGCCGGCCCGACGGCCAGGCACGCCCCGATGGGCAGGCCGCCGCCGAGTCCCTTGGCCATGGTCACCACGTCGGGGGTGATGCCGTCGTGCTGGTGGGCGAAAAATGCTCCGGTGCGGCCCATCCCGGTCTGCACCTCGTCGAGGATCAGCAGGGCGCCGTGGCGTGCCGTGATGTCCCGCGCGGCGGCCAGGTAGCCCTCGGGCGGGACGACGACGCCGCTCTCCCCCATGATCGGTTCGAGGAACACCGCGGCGGTGTCGTCGCCGACCGCGGCTGCCAGCGCGTCGGTGTCGCCGTACGGCACGTGGGTGACGTAACCGGGCAGCGGTTCGAACGGCGCTTGCTTGCTCGGCTGGCCCGTCAGCGCCAGGGATCCCATCGTGCGGCCGTGGAAGGCCTCTTGCGCGGCAACCAGTTTGGTGCGGCCCGTGAGCCGCGACATCTTGAACGCCACCTCGTTGGCCTCGGTGCCGGAGTTGCAAAAGAACACCCGCGCCGGCGCGTCGGCGCCGAGCAAGGCGACCAGCTCCTCGGCCAGCGCGATGCCCGGCTCGGTGGCATAGAGGTTGGAGGTGTGCCCCAGCGTGGCCATCTGGTGCGTGACGGCCTCGATGACCGCCGGGTGGCGATGACCGAGGACGTTGACCGCGATGCCGCCGAGCAGGTCCACGTAGGTCTTGCCGTCCACGTCGGTGACGAGGGCGCCGTCTCCGCTGGCGAGCGCGATCGGCGGGGTGCCATAGTTGTGCATCATCACGGCGTCCCACCGCTGTCGCATCGCGTCGCTGTTAGTCACGAGGCCACCACTTTGGTGCCGGTGCCCGCATCGGTGAAAAGCTCGACCAGCACGCAGTGTTCGACCCGGCCGTCGATGACGTGCGCGCTGGGCACACCCCCGGTGACGGCCCGCAAGCACGCCTCGACCTTGGGGATCATGCCGGTCTCCAGCGTGGGCAACAGTCGCGCCAGCGCGACGGTGTCGATTTCGGTGACCAACGACTCGCGGTCCGGCCAGCTGGTGTACAGGCCTTCGACATCGGTGAGCATCAACAGCTTTTCGGCTCCCAGGGCTTCGGCCAACGCCGCCGCAGCGGTGTCGGCGTTGATGTTGTGGACGACGCCCTCGGCGTCGGGCGCCAGCGTCGAGACCACCGGAATGCGGCGTGCCGCAATCAGATCCAGCACCGCGGCGGTGTTGACCAGCTCAACGTCACCCACCAGCCCGATGTCGGTGGCCACGCCGTCGACCGTGACGCTGCGCCGCACCGCGGTGAACAGTTGCGCGTCCTCGCCGGTGATGCCGACGGCGTACGGTCCGTGCGCGTTGATCAGGTTCACCAGTTCGCGGCCCACCTGCCCGAACAACACCATCCGCGCCACGTCGAGCACTTCGGGGGTGGTGACCCGGAAGCCGCCCTTGAAGTCGCCTTCGATGCCGAGGCGGCGCAGCATGGCGGTGATTTGGGGTCCGCCGCCATGCACGACGACGGGGTGGATGCCGCAGTTGCGCAGGAACGCCATGTCGGCCGCGAAGGCGTGGCGCAGCGCGTCGTCGGTCATGGCGTTGCCGCCGTACTTGATGACGACGATCTTGCCGTGCAACTGCTTGAGCCAGGGCAGGGCTTCGGCGAGCACCTGCGCTTTGATCTGAGTGGGCAATTCTTCGACGCGGAGGCTCATGAGCTGTAGGCCGAATTCTCTTCGACGTACCCGTGCGACAGGTCCGTGGTCCGCACGGCGGCCCGCCCGTCCCCGACCCGGAGGTCCACGGTGATGTCGATGTCGGCGCCGGAAAGGTCGACCTCGCGCGCGCCGGGCGCGCCTACGCCGTCGACGCACACCGCAAAACCGTTGAATGACACCCTGATCCGGTCCGGTTCGAGGGTGACCGGCGCCATGCCGACGGCCGCGAGCACCCGGCCCCAGTTCGGGTCGGACCCGAATACCGCCGTCTTGACCAGGCTGTCGCGGGCGATCGCCCGTGCCGCCGTCAGCGCGTCGTCCTCGGAGGCGGCACCGGTCACGGTGACGGTGACGCGTTTGGTGACGCCCTCGGCGTCGGCCTGCAGCTGCGCGCACAGGTCGTCGCAGACCCGCAGCACCGCCTCGTCGAGGTCGGCCTGGGACGGGGTGACCTCGCTGGCGCCCGAGGCCAGCAGCAGCACCGTGTCGTTGGTCGAGCAGCAGCCGTCGATGTCGAGCCGGTCGAAGGTGCGGGCGGTGGCGTGCCGCAGCGCCCGGTCGAGCGCCTCCGGTTCGGCGGCCGCATCGGTGGTGAGCACGCACAGCATGGTGGCCAGCGACGGGGCCAGCATGCCCGCGCCCTTGGCCATCCCGCCGACCGTCCAATTGTTGGGATGGTGCAGCGCAACCTGTTTGGGCACGGTGTCGGTGGTCATGATGGCTTGGGCGGCGTCCTCGCCGCCGGTCAGCCCGCCGGCCATCTCGCGCACGATCTCGCGCACCCCGGCGAGCACCTTATCCATCGGCAGCCGATCACCGATCAGCCCGGTGGAACAGACACCGACCTCGATGGCGCCGGTCTCGGTGCCCCAGTCCGACAGCGCCGCCGCGACCGCTTCCGCGGTGGCGTGGGTGTCCTGGAAGCCGCCGGGACCGGTGCAGGCGTTCGCGCCACCGGAATTGAGGATCACCGCCCGCAGCTGTCCGGTGGTCAGCACCTGTTGGGTCCACAACACCGGCGCGGCCTTGACCTTGTTGCGGGTGAAGACTCCGGCGGCCGCATAGTCGGGCCCCTCGTTGAAGACCAGCGCGAGGTCGCGGGCCCCGGATGCCTTGATCCCGGCGGCGATTCCGGCCGCCCGGAACCCGGCCGGGGCGGTGACACCCTGTTCCCGCAGCAACCGCGCGGTGGCGGCAAGTTCCGTCACGGCGCCACCCCCACCACCGAAAGGCCTTCGGTCTCAGGCCAACCCAGCGCCAGGTTCATCGACTGCACCGCGGCGCCGCCCGTGCCCTTGACCAGGTTGTCGATCGCGGCGATCGCCACGAACGTCTCCGCGGCCTCGTCGACCGCGACGGCGATGTGGGTCGCGTTGCTGCCGATCACCGCCCCGGTGCGGGGCAGCTGCCCGTCGGGCATCAGGTAGACGAAAGGCTCGGCGTCGTAGGCCTTTTCATAGGCGGCCCGCAGCTGTGACAGCGGCGCTCGGGTGCGCGCGGTGCAGGTGGCCAGGATGCCGCGGGAAGTCGGGATCAACACCGGGGTGAACGAGACGGTAACGTCGCGATCCGTGACCGCCCGTAGCCCCTGGGCGATTTCGGGGGTGTGCCGGTGCGCCCCGGCGATGTTGTAGGCGCGCGCCGAACCGATGACCTCCGAGCCGAGCAGGTCCGTCTTGGCGGCGCGGCCGGCCCCGGAGGTGCCGCTGACGGCGACGACCGTGACCGCCGGCTCGATGAGGTCCTCGGCCATCGCGGGCACCAGCGCGAGCAGGGCCGCCGTCGGGTAGCAGCCGGGAACCGCGATGCGACGGGCGCCGCGCAGCCGCTCGCGTCCGCCGGGCAGCTCCGGCAGCCCGTAGGGCCAGCTGCCGGCGTGGTTTGTTCCGTAGAACCGTTCCCAGGCGGCAGCGTCGCTGAGCCGGAAGTCGGCGCCGCAGTCGATGATCAGCGTGTCCGGGCCGAGCCGTTCGGCCAGGGCGGCCGAATTGCCGTGTGGCAGTCCCAAGAACACCACGTCGTGGTCTTTCAGGACGCTTTCGTCCGTCGGCTCGACCACGCGCTGGGCCAACGGGATCAGATGCGGATGGTGCTCACCCAGTGTGCTGCCGGCGCTTGCCGCCGCGGTCAGCGCGCCGATCGTGAGGCGGCCGTCGGCGTAGCCCGGGTGCCCGAGCAGGAGCCGTAGGATTTCTCCGCCTGCGTAGCCGGTGGCACCGGCAACCGCCACCCTCAATACGTCGGCCATCTCGACGATTCTGCATGGTTATGCAGTAGTTTGCAAATCCATTCCCCGGGTCGAACCGGAGGCGGTGTGCGCCCAGGAGGTCGCGTCGGGCAAGGCGTCGCTTCCCTTCGGAAGAGCGAGGCCTACACGACTCTCCTGGGCGCCACCGGGCTATGCGGCGATCCCGATGCCCAAGCTGGCGTCGATGGCCGCCTGCAGCGAGAGCTCGAGGTCGGTCAGGGCGGTGTTGATGGACACGACGAGCGAGCCGCCGGTCTGCTCCAACGTGTTGGCCGCGCCGGACAGGCCGGCCGCCAGGGCGGTGCCGAGTCCGAGCACGCCCGGAGTGCCCACACCCAGGGTCGCCGCGAAACCACCGAAGAGCGCGCCACCGATCTCGGCCGCGGTGTTCTCCCAGATATTCGCCAACGCGTTACCCGTGCCGGCCAACCCGGCCAAGCCCGTTGCCAGGCTCCCGCCCAGGGTTTCGCCCGCGTGGACCAGGCCCGCGAGGCCGCCGGTGAGGCCGCCTGTCAGGGATCCGGTGGCCTGTAGCAGGCCGTTCAGCGCGGCCCCGAGGTTAGCCGACAGCGCCGCATTGATAGACAGTCCCAAGTTGGGAATGGACAGCGTCGACAACGCGGCAGCGAAGTTGGCGGCCAGGTTCTCGCCGGTCTGGATCGCCGCGTTCAGGCCCGCTCCGATGTTGCTGGCGAAGTTAGCCGCCAGCGTTTCACCGGTCTGGATGAACGCGTTGAGGTTGGCGCCCAGGTTCAGGCTTCCCGACAACATCGCGTTCAGCGACGCTCCCAGCCCATTCAGCGACGCGCTGATCGAACCACCGATCCCGTTCAGCGCCGCGCTCAATCCCAGACCCAGCGCACCCAGGTTAGGCAGCGTGATCGGCGGCAAGGCCGGGAAGGTGAACGGCGGTAGCGTCAGCGCCCCGGACAACACCGCGTTCAGCGCGGCGTTGATGTCCGCCCCGATGTTGGGCAGCGTGATCGCCGGCAACCCCGGGAACGGCGGCAACGTGAAGCTCGGCAACCCCGGCAACGTCAAGTTGATCGGCGGCAGCCCCGGCAGCGTCAAATTCAACGCCGCGTTCAGCGCCGCGCTGATGTCCGCGCCCAGGTTGGGCAGCGTGATCGCCGGCAACCCCGGGAACGGCGGCAACGTGAAGGACGGCAGGCCCGGCAGCGACAGGTTGATCGGCGGTAGCGTCAGCGCCCCGGACAACACCGCGTTCAGCGCGGCGTTGATGTCGGCGCCGATGTTGGGCAGCGTGATCGCCGGCAACCCCGGGAACGGCGGCAACGTGAAGGACGGCAGCCCCGGCAGCGACAGGTTGATCGGCGGCAACGTCAACGCCCCGGACAACACCGCGTTCAACGCGGCGTTGATGTCCGCGCCGATGTTGGGCAGCGTGATCGCCGGCAACCCCGGGAACGGCGGCAACGTGAAGCTCGGCAACCCCGGCAGCGTCAAGTTGATCGGCGGCAGCCCCGGCAGCGTCAAATTCAACGCCGCGTTCAAGGCCGCGCTGATGTCCGCGCCCAGGTTGGGCAGCGTGATCGCCGGCAACCCCGGGAACGGCGGCAACGTGAAGGACGGCAGGCCCGGCAGCGACAGGTTGA
>NZ_LZKE01000215.1:0-959 GCF_001672675.1 Mycobacterium sp. E2327 | reverse complement strand
GACCAACGATTTGCGGGTGATGGTCGAAAGCTTTTTGGCGGAGCCGACTTTCAGTCGTTTGACCTGGGTCGCCCAGATGAACTGGTCGGCCACGTCCCACAGGATGAGCGTCGGGAGCCCGGCTCGTAGGCTCGCCGCCGTCGTGCCCGCCCCGCCGTGGTGAACGGCCGCCCGGCACATGGGCAAGATCGTGCTGTAGTTGACGTGTCCGACCAGCTTGATGTGCTCACGATGCGGAGCGGGCTCGGAACCGTCGGCGCCGGAATAGATCAGCGCGCGTTCGCCCAACTCGGCGCAGGCGTCGGCGATCATGGCCACCGTCGCGGCGGGGGAGCTGACCGGGGTGCTGCCGAAACCGAAGTAAATCGGCGGCTTTCCCGCAGCGATCCACGACGCGACCTCATCGTCGGTCTCCGCGGCCAACTCCAGGGTCAACGAACCCACGAAGGGGCGCTTGCCATTCCACTCCGCCGCCAGCCCGGGGAACAAGGCCCGGTCGTAGGCCTGGATTTCGAGCGTTCCGCCGTCGGCCATCCGCTGCCACGCGGGCACCGTCGTGGGCGGCAGACCCAGCTCGCGGCGCTGCGCGTCCTCGTCCGCCTTGGTGAAGCGGTTATACAGCCACCAGCCCGCCGACAGCGTGGTGCGGACGATCGGCGCCGGCGACGGCAGAAACGGAACGCCGATCTGACCGTTGACCCGCACCGGGAAATGATGCAGTCCCGCCACCGGAATGTCGTAGTATTCCGCAACATTCGCCACCACGCCGTGGTAGGTCTGGCCCGTCAGCAGCAGGTCGACCCCGTCCACGAGCGACTTGAGCGCGGCGCCCAGCTCTTCGAAGCCCGCCCGGACCGGCTCCATCGCCTCGCGCGCCAGCTTGACCGGGTTTTGGAACTTCCACGAGTTGTGCAGGAAATCCTCGTCCAGCTGCTGCTGGGAATCCCGCTGCCCGTAGG
>NZ_LZKE01000214.1:0-30729 GCF_001672675.1 Mycobacterium sp. E2327 | reverse complement strand
TCGGCGTCGTCGATCAGGCCTCGGACGCCGTCGAGGTTCAGGGCCTGTTCACCGTGTCGCTGGCGGAACTGCGCGAGACGTCCGAGGCGGTGCTGCCGCGATTCTTCGGGTAAGCCGGCTTCGGGCGCTGTCGTTGGCGGCCGCGCTGGTCGGCTGGAGCTTCCTCAGCCCGCGGCTGCCCCCGGCGTGGCGCGTCACCCTGCAGGCCGGCGTCGGCTTGCTGCTGGTGGCGGTGACCCACGCGACACCAGGCCTGCGCCCGCCGCGGCTGTGGGCGGGGATGCGGCTCGGCTCGGCCGCCGGGGCGGCCGCGGCGGGCGTGATCGCCGCGACGACCCCGCTGCCCATGGTGCGGGCCTCGATGGCGGCCCGCGATTTGCCGGTCTCCGTGCCGGTTTGGCTGCTGCTGAACATTCCCGTTGGCACCGTCTGGGCCGAGGAGGCCGGGTTCCGTGCCGCGCTGGCCGCTGTGGGCTCCCGCGCGTTCGGCCAGCGTGGCGGAAGATTGTTGCAGGCCACCACTTTTGGGCTCTCGCACATCCCGGACGCGCGGGCAACGGGCGCGCCGGTGGCGGCGACCGTGCTGGTGACCGGGACAGCGGGCTGGTTGTTCGGCTGGCTGGCCGACCGATCCGGCAGCCTCGCCGCGCCGATGCTGGCGCACCTGGCCATCAACGAGGCCGGTGCGATCGCCACTGTGGCCGTGCAACGCTGAGGTATGCCCGCCCGTCAAAGCGCCGACCCGGCCCAGGCCCGGCAGGCCGTGTTGGCCGTGCTGGACTGGCTGCGCGACGAGTCCCGCCCGGCGCCCGACCGCAACGCCCTGGCGACCGCGGTGCGTCTCACCGCACGGACTCTCGCCGCGGTGGCGCCGGGCGCCAGCGTAGAGGTCCGGATCCCGCCGTTCGCGGCGGTCCAGTGCATCGCCGGACCCCGGCACACCCGCGGCACGCCGCCGAACGTGGTGGAGGCCGATCCGCGGACCTGGCTGCGGCTGGCGACCGGCCTTTTGCCGCTGGACGAGGCGATAGCCACCGGGGGCGTGACGCTGTCCGGCTCGCGGGCGGGTGAAATTGGCCACTGGCTGCCGCTGTTCGGTGTCAGCTGAATACAACCCTGAACTGCAGGTTTAGAGTTGTGTATCAGGATTTTCGCCGCCCAACACGCCCGTCGGATTCGTCGCGGAGCCCGTGCTGCCCGTAGACTCCAACACGTCACCAATCGTTCGCCAGGGAGCCGCCGAACCGTGACCGTCGCTGGAGTAGAAGCATCCGAGCAGGACTTGAACTCCCCCCGTGAAGAATGCGGCGTCTTCGGGGTCTGGGCCCCGGGCGAAGACGTCGCCAAACTCACCTATTACGGCCTGTACGCGCTGCAGCATCGCGGGCAGGAAGCCGCAGGCATCGCCGTCGCCGACGGATCCCAGGTGCTGGTGTTCAAGGACCTCGGCCTGGTCAGCCAGGTGTTCGACGAGCAGACGCTGGCGGCGATGCAGGGTCACGTCGCGATCGGACACTGCCGCTACTCCACCACGGGCGACACCACGTGGGAAAACGCCCAGCCGGTGTTCCGCAACACCGCGGCCGGCACCGGGGTTGCGTTGGGGCACAACGGAAATCTGGTCAACACCGCCGAACTTGCCGCGCGCGCCCGCGACGAGGGCTTGATGGGCACCCGATACCCCGCCCCCGCGACGACGGACTCCGACATCCTGGGCGCGCTGCTGGCCCACGGCGCCGCCGACTCCACGCTGGAACAGGCGGCGCTGGATCTGCTGCCGACCGTGCGCGGGGCGTTCTGCCTGACGTTCATGGACGAAAACACGCTGTATGCGTGCCGCGATCCCTATGGCGTGCGGCCGCTTTCGCTCGGACGCCTCGACCGCGGCTGGGTGGTGGCGTCGGAAACCGCCGCCCTCGACATCGTCGGCGCCTCGTTCGTCCGCGACATCGAGCCCGGCGAGCTGCTGGCCATCGACGCCGACGGCGTGCGCTCCACCCGGTTCGCCAACCCCGAGCCCAAGGGCTGCGTCTTCGAATACGTCTACCTCGCCCGCCCCGACAGCACGATCGCCGGCCGCTCGGTGCACGCCACCCGGGTCGACATCGGCCGCCGGCTGGCGCGCGAATGCCCGGTCGAGGCCGACCTGGTGATCGGCGTGCCGGAGTCGGGTACCCCGGCCGCCGTCGGGTACGCCCAGGAATCCGGCATTCCGTACGGGCAGGGCCTGATGAAGAACGCCTACGTCGGGCGCACGTTCATCCAGCCGTCGCAGACCATCCGCCAGCTCGGCATCCGGCTGAAGCTCAACCCGCTCAAAGAGGTGATCCGCGGCAAGCGGCTCATCGTCGTCGACGATTCGATCGTGCGGGGGAACACCCAGCGGGCGCTGTTGCGCATGCTGCGCGAGGCCGGCGCCCTCGAGGTGCACGTGCGCATCGCGTCGCCGCCGGTGAAGTGGCCGTGCTTCTACGGCATCGACTTCCCGTCACCGGCCGAGTTGATCGCAAACGCCGTGCAAGACAAAGAGGAGATGCTCGAGGCGGTACGGCACGCCATCGGCGCCGACACGCTGGGCTACATCTCGCTGCGCGGCCTGGTCGCGGCCTCCGAGCAGCCGGCGTCGCGGCTGTGCACCGCCTGCTTCGACGGCAAGTACCCGATCGAACTGCCCGAGGAATCCGCACTGGGCAAGAACGTCATCGAGCACATGCTCGCCAACGCCGCGCGCGGAGCCGCGCTCGATGATCTGGCACCCGATGAAGTGCCGATCGTGCGCTGAGCCGGTGCTTCAAAGACGTTTGATTCCGGCGCGAAGCGCCGCCCGGTAGCCTTTATCGCGATGACGGATCCCGGAAAAAGTCCCGGACGAAACCCGGGCAGTCAGGGCATCACCTACGCGGCGGCCGGGGTGGACATTGAAGCCGGTGAGCGCGCCGTCGCGTTGTTCAAGCCGTTGGCCACCAAGGCCACCCGCCCCGAGGTACGTGGCGGGCTGGGCGGGTTCGCCGGGCTGTTCGCCTTGCGCGGCGACTACCGCGAGCCGGTACTGGCGGCCTCGACGGACGGCGTCGGCACCAAACTGGCGGTCGCCCAGGCGATGGACAAGCACGACACCGTCGGCCTCGACCTGGTCGCCATGGTGGTCGACGATCTCGTGGTGTGCGGCGCCGAGCCGCTTTTCCTGCAGGACTACATCGCCGTCGGCCGGACGGTCCCGGAACGCCTCAGCGCGATCGTCAGCGGCATCGCCGAGGGCTGTGTGCGCGCGGGCTGCGCGCTGCTGGGCGGCGAAACCGCCGAACATCCCGGCCTGATGGAACCCGACCACTACGACATCTCGGCCACCGGCATCGGTGTCGTCGAAGCCGACAACGTCCTCGGCGCCGACCGCGTCAAACCCGGCGACGTCATCATCGCGATGGGCTCCTCCGGCCTGCATTCCAACGGCTACTCGCTGGCCCGCAGCGTCCTGCTCGAGATCGACCGGATGAACCTGGCCGGCTACGTCGAGGAGTTCGGCCGCACCCTCGGTGAAGAGCTGCTGGAACCGACCCGGATCTACGCCAAGGACTGCCTGGCGCTGACCGCCGAGACCCATGTCCGGACGTTCTGCCACGTCACCGGCGGCGGGCTGGCCGGCAACCTGCAACGCGTGATCCCGCCCGGGCTGGTCGCCGAGGTCGACCGCGGCACCTGGACGCCCGCGCCGGTGTTCGCGATGATCGCCCAGCGCGGCCGGGTGGCGCGCGAGGAGATGGAGAAGACGTTCAACATGGGCGTCGGCATGATCGCGGTCGTCGCTCCCGAAGACCAAGACCGGGCCCTGGCCATCCTGACCGCACGGCATCTGAACTGCTGGGTGCTGGGCACCGTCGGCAAAGGCGGAAAAGACGGCCCGCGGGCCACACTGGTCGGACAACACCCGAGGTTTTGACAGAAACTGTGCCGATGCTCAGCGCATCGGCACAGTGGTGGTGAGAGGTTCAGCGACGCCAGTCGTCGGGGTCGTCCCAAGATTCGTCTTGGCCGTCGTCGCCGGGTTCGTCGGCGGTCGTGCCCGACAGCTCCTGCTGTAGCCGCTGGAAATCGGTCTGCGGAGAACTGTATTTGAGTTCTCGTGCAACCTTGGTCTGCTTTGCCTTAGCCCGGCCGCGGCCCATGGGGGAACCCCCTCGCGCAATAACGGAGCGGCCTAACGAGTAGGCGGCTCCGATCTCTTGGTGTCGTTATTGTCCTGCCGACAGTTTACCGTGCCTCACGGTCGGGTGTCGGTGACCCCTGGCCGCTGTGGCGGACCTCATCGAGGATTATCCCGCACCGCCCCGCAACCGTTCAACGGCTCGCCGTCCGGCGCCGACGTGTTCGGTGGCGGGCAGGGAATCGGCGTCGATTGCCGCGGCGACGTCGCCCTGCGGCCCGGTCGTCAGCTGCGTGTCCGCGGGCAGCCCGCGCTTGACGAGTGCCAGTGCCACCGGCCCGAGGTCGACGTGCTCGACCACGGTTCCGAGCCGTCCGACGGCGCGACCGCCGGCGAGCACTGAGTCTCCGGTGGAGGGCCGCTCCACCGAGCCGTCCAGGTGCAACAACACCAGCATCCGCGGCGGTTTACCCAGGTTGTGCACCCGCGCGACGGTCTCCTGCCCGCGATAGCAGCCCTTGTCCAGGTGTACGGCCCCCTCGCCGGGACCGCCGATCCAGCCCACCTCGTGCGGGATCGTGCGCTCGTCGGTGTCGACGCCGAGGCGCGGCCGCAGTGCCGCCACCCGGTGGGCCTCGTAGGCCCATACCCCGGCCGCGCGCACGCCGGCCCGCGTCAGGCGGTCGCGCCAGCCGGCGGCCTCGGCGCGCGGAACCAGCACGTCCAATTCGATCTGGCCTGCCGGGGCGCCCGGCATCCGTCGCGCGAAGCCGCCGCCGGCGACCGGAACGGCGGTCGGCTCGTCGGGCAAGGCGTCCACGCCCAGCGCGTCGAGCACCGCCCGGTCGGCCAGCCGCGGGCCCAGCAGCGACAACACCGCCAGATCCGCGCCGCTCGGGGTGACCTCGGACCAGAACACCATCTTGCGCAGGTATTCCAGCAGCGGCTCACCCCGCCACGGTTCGGTGTCGAGGTAGGTCGTGCCGTCCAGCTCCGTCTGAATCCAGTGGTCCTCGACGCGGCCCTGCCCGTCGAGGCTGAGGTTTTGCGTGCTGGCGCCCTCGGGGAGTTCGCTGACGTGCTGGCTGGAGATGGTGTGCAGCCAAGTCTGCCGGTCTTTGCCGGTCAGGGTGAGGACCGCGCGGTGCGAGCGGTCGACCAACACCGCGTCGGTCTCGGCCGCCCGCTGCTCGCCCAGCGGATCGCCGTAATGCCAGACCGCGCCGGCGTCGGGTCCGGGGTCGGGTGCGGGGACGGCGTTCACCCCTCAAACTCTACGGACCCTCGCGGCTAGGCTTACCTTTCATGGCCGACCAGACGGGTGTGATCCTCACGCTGGACGGCGAGGCCCATCCGCCCGGGGCGCCGCTGCTGCACGCGGACGACCTGGCCGCGGTTCGCGGCGACGGAATCTTCGAGACGCTGCTGGTGCGCGACGGCCGCGCCTGCCTGGTGGGCTCCCATCTGCAACGCCTGACGCAGTCCGCCAAGATGATGGACCTGCCTGAGCCGGACCTCGCCGCCTGGCGCACTGCCATCGACGAGGCGGCGCGGCGATGGGCGGCGGGCACCTCCGACGAAGGCGCGATGCGCCTGATCTACACCCGCGGCCGCGAGGGCGGATCGCCTCCGACCGCCTACGTGATGGTGAACCCCGTCCCGGAAAGGGTGACCGCGGTTCGCCGCGACGGGCTCGCCGCGATGACGCTGGATCGCGGACTGCCGGCCAGGGGTGCCGACGCCATGCCGTGGCTGCTCGCCGGGGCCAAGACGCTGTCGTACGCGGTCAACATGGCCGCCCTGCGGCACGCCGCGCGGCACGGTGCCGGCGACGTCATCTTCATCAGCTCCGACGGCTACATCCTGGAAGGCCCGCGCTCGACGGTCGTCATCGCCGCCGAACGGGGCGCGGACGGGAACCCGTGCCTGCTGACGCCGCCGCCTTGGTATCCGATCCTGCGGGGCACCACGCAGCAGGCGCTCTTCGAGGTGGCCCGGGCCAAGGGCTACGACTGCGACTACCGCGCGCTGCGGGTCGCGGACCTGCATGCCGCCCAAGGCATTTGGCTCGTGTCGAGCATGACCCTGGCGGCTCGGGTCCACACGCTCGATGGCCGGCGACTGCTCCGGTCCCCGATCGCCACCGAATTCGCCGAACTGGTCGACGCGGCCATCGTCAGCGATCGCTGAGCGCTGAATTCTGTTGTCGGCTCGCGCAATGCCCTGTACGGTCGGCCGTACACGGGAAAGGAGGTGGTCCGCGAAATTGATAGCTTCATGGACATGTGAGGTGGCTACGCGCTAGCTGCATTGGCTCGGAAGAGTCGGCGATCAACGCGCGCTGGCGAATTCCCCGTAGCCACCCGGCCCCCGAGCTTCCGGTCAGTCCAACCAGGAGCTTTGCTCGGGGGCCGCTCCATGTCCGGGGTGCGCTACTGCGACACCCTCGCCGAGATCTGCTCGGCAATCTTTCCGGCTTGACCGGTCTCGGCGTCCGGCCCGCACACCAGCACGTCGATCACCACATCGGACACGGCCCGCAGCGCGTGGTGGCAGATCCTGGTGCCTTCGGTTTGCGTTCGCCCTTGCGCGATCCGGGGCGGGTCGCCCGCGAGCTCCGCGAACTTCCATCCTTCCGCCCGACCGTTGTAGGTCAGCGTGACCGCCTGTCCCGCACAGGCCTTCCACTTGTCCGCGGACGCCTGCACGAACGCGCTTGCCTTATCGGCCGACGGGAACGCCACCACGGATTCGAAGACCCGGTGGGAGGGCTCTTCTCCGGCGGTGTGCACGGCCTGGGCGGCCACCGCTATGTACCCGCTCGCCTGATACGCGGCATCGGCGATGGGCTCGTAGGCGCCGATGCAGTCCGGGTTGGACAGCGCCCACTTGGGATTGCGCATCCCGTTGGTTTTTTCGGAGACGACCATATTGGGGTCGGCGACAATGGGGCCCACTTCGAGCGGGCCCAATAGGAACGAATCCAGCTTTGTCGCATTCCCGGTGAAATTGGAATTCGCCGGGGAATTGGGGACGGCAGTGGCATTCGGGCTCGGAGCCGGCTTGGCGGCCGGTTTGCTTTTGCCGCCCTGACTCATGAGCACCACCACGACTGCGATGACGGCAACCACCACCACGGCGGCGGCACCGATGACGATCAGCCGGGTGTTGGCCCCGCCACCCTTCGCCGTGCCGCCGCCGACCGCAGCGGTTGACGGCCGGGCCGGCTCAGCGCTGACGGGCTGGGGACCGGTGCCGGCTTGGGGCGTCGGGGTCGGCGTGTCGGCATCCGATGCGGGCGCACCGTCTTTCGCCTCGATTTCGGCCAGCACGTTATCGATCTCGGTTCGGGTGCGGTAGGTGACATCGTGCCGCAGCCGCAGCATGCGCAGCAGCTGGGCGATGTCGCCGCGAGCGCTGGGATCGTCGCCGTCCTCGTCGAACCCTTGCCGTAGCTCGACCAACAGTTGTAGCTGCTGCTGGGGGCTGAGCTCCTTTTCGGCCAGGGTGTTGCCCAACCGCGTTATGTAGCCGAAGGGCACCGGTGGCTCCTCGGGCAGCGGGTCGGGCAATGGCTGGGGTTTGGCCTGCAGCGAGTGCACCGCGGTGACCAACTGGATGCCGGCGTCGACGGTGGGGTTGCGGTAGTCGATGATCTGCAACGCGGCAAGCGGATTCACGCGCATGCTGTCGATATCGCCGATCCGCACCGGCAGGATCGGCCGGTTGAGGGCCTGCGCGTAGCGCAGCTCGGACAGGCTGGGCTTTGACTGCAGCCAGTTGTTCGACAGCGCAACGACGAACACGTCGCAGGAGCGGATCTGCTCGAGGATCGTGTTCCACCACGAGTCGCCGCCACCCAGTTCCTGATCGAACCAAACCTGTTGTTGGGCGCGCCGCAGGGCGGAGGTCAGAGCGTCGACTGTCGACCTGTCCTGGCTCGAGTAGCTGATGAACAGCGGCATCGCTGTCTCCTAGCGTGAGGCGGAGCGAACGACTGGGCAGAAAGCCTGCATGCGGCTATTTCACATGCGCCGATACCGTATCAGTGTTGGGCCCTAAAGGGATGCGCAAATATTCACTGTCATTTTGGCGCGGAGGCCTCCGGCACTTCGGTGTAACGGCGCGCGAACTCCGCACCGGAAACCGGCCATTGCTCGCCGTTGGACCCCCGCACGACCCAGTCGCCATCGGCCGCCGTTGCGGCGCCCTCCAGGGTGTTGACCGTCTCGCCGGCTTGGGCCGGTCGCGCTTGAACCGTGCCTTTGCGCCGCCACCGGCCGTCGCCGGCCGGTTCGTAGGTGTCCCGGAAGATGTTGTCACGCACCGACCACACCTTTCCGTCGTCCTGCACTGCCCAATCGCCCGCGTCCGCGCGCATGGTGTGCCCCGAGTCCGACGTCCAGGTCCACGGCGTGTCTCGTTGTTCCGCGGTCACCGTCCCCGACCGAGTGAAGTTCTGCCACAGTGGGCGCGACCGGTAGCCGAGTTGCCGCAGGCTCCACAGCGTGGCCGCCAGGCTGCGCACGGCCGCGGTGAGTAGCTCCGGCTTGCTTTCCACCACCGACCAGTCGACCAGCTTGTCGTGGATCTTGCGCGAGTCGTCGCGATCGGGCCCGTACTTCCAGCCGTTGCGCCGGTAGTAGCGGCACCAGTCCTCGTGTTCCGCGCGCGCCATGCTAATCGCCGAGTGGCGGTCGAACCCCATCAGGGAGAGCTGTTCCAGGGGTGGCGAATCGGCCATGTCGCGGCCGGACAACTGTGCCGGCGGGGTGCCCCAGGTGTTCCACGTGTGGCCCGCGATCTGTTCGACCATCCACAGCGCGTTGCGCACCTGACGTCTGTTCGAACCGCGATAAAACTCACTGAGCTCGTCCCACGGCATCGCCGCCGGGGAACGCGGCGCCTGCGGGTCGATCGTGGCGACGTAGCGCTCGTGAATCAGCCTCGCCGCGCGTTCCCACGCGTCCTGAATCAACCCCTCGCGGGTGTCCAGCACCAGTGAATAGGACTGCAGCGAGCCGACGACCTGGATGGCGTCGTCGGCGATGTTGGTGTTGAGATCCGAGGCGAACACCGGCATGTCGGGAAAGCGGGCGGCCAACCGGGTGCCGACCGTCGCGGCCAGGGTGTCCACCAAGATCACCGCGCTCGCGGCCGGGTCGGCATCGCCGAGCAATCGGAGCATCGTGGGCACCGTCGGCGCCTCCGGCACCGCATCGATCTTTGGGCCCTCCGACAGGAATCCCGCTTGCTGCCGGTAGAACTCGTGGTCGCGCACGTACTCTTCGGCGTCCCGTTCGACGAGGGTGAGCGCCGGCAACGGCAATGCGTCGGGCGGGGTGAAGAAGTCGCGTTCCAGGGCGCGGCGGGTCAGGTCCGCGCAAAGTGCGAGTGTCAATTGCGAAGTGCCGCAGACGAATACACGTTTTGTCCGCCCGGTCGCGATGATGCCGTCGAGCAGCCGGCCGGCGGTCACCTCATACTTGCCGACGACGTCGGCGGCCCACCGAGTGTCGGACCCGCCGAACTGCTGGGCCCGCCACGCCTTGGCCAACCAGGGGTCGTCGATGCGCACGATGAGCGGCAACCGCTGCTTGTGGTCCAGCTCCTCGAGCCGGCGGCTGATCTGCTCAAGCCACAACAGGTTGATCGCCGGGTCGCGCGCCACCAAGTACAACCGGGAAAGGTGGCGCCACAGCCGCAGCGACACCAGGGTGGCGGGCCTGTTGAAGTCCGCCAGCACCACCCGGGCGCCTTGCCTGCGGGCCTGCTGGACGCGGTCGTCGCCGGCATTGGTGATGACGACCAAGGTGGTGCGCCGGTCCAGCGTGCGCGCGACCGCGCTGATCATCGACTGGCTGTCGTCGTCGATGCCGACGATCGCGGCGACGTGCTCGGCGAGGTTGGCGCGCAAGCGATCCACCTGGGACCGGAAAACCCCGACCGCGATCCCGCCCAGACCGGTGAAGATCGCCGCCAGCGCCACGATGCGCGCGAGCTCCAGTCCGACCGGGGTGGGGCTCGGGCAGGTGCGCCCGCCCAACGAGAAGTCACTGGTGCTGCCCTTGACCAACTGGGCTGTGGCCATCAGCGGGGTGAAGAAGGCGGGATGGTTGGCGTCGTGGCACCCCCAGTACGAGGTGAGGCCCAGCACCGCGCTCATGGCGACGAGGACGGCGATCACGGTGAAGGAGACGCCTACTACCCGATGGCTGGCGCTCGACCGGAAGCTCAGCACGCACGCCGCGATCAGCACGGCGATGACGATGGCGAGCGTCGGCATCGATCCCGGCCGTCCGAACCATCGCAGCCAGTCGGGCAGCGCGTCGAGGATCGAGGGGACCAACGCCAGCGCGGCCAGATACCCGACCAGCAGCAGACCAACCCCGGACACGACCCAGCGAACTAGCTGCCGGGGTGTACCCATCGGCCGACCTCCCTCACCCGAGCGTCGTCGCGGTGAGGTTATCTCGGCGCGTCGGCTTTCCGGTGACTATCCGGCGAACCGCGACAGCCGCGCCGAAAGATGGGGCACCAGGCCGCCGTCGGCGTCCACCCGCTCCTCGACATAGGCCAGGTCGCCGCCTTCGACGATGCCGTAGAGCCGCTTGGCGCCACCGACCAGCAGTCCCGACCGGCTGCGGGCCAGCGCGTCGGTCACCAGCTCCCACGACGACTGCGTGCGGGGCCGCCCGTAGAACAACTCGATGTACCCGGCCGAATGGGCCAACAACAACTCGATCGCCTGCGACTCGGTGGGATCGTCGTCGGGATCGCTGACGAAGCGCCAGAAGCCCGTCTCGCGCAGGCCCGGTTCGCGGTACCCGCCCGCCTCGTCCAGCCGCCAGGACCGGGCTTCCCAATTCAGATAGTCGCCGCCGTCGTGCGAGACCACGATCTGCTGGCCGAACCGGTAATCCCCGTCGGGTCCGCGGCCCTCGCCCTCGCCGCGCCACACCCCGACCAGCGGCAGCAGCGCCAGCAGCGCGTCGTTGAGGTTCGCCCCTTCGCGCAGGTTCGCGGTGTCGGCGGGCACCGGCAGGTCGTCGAAACCGGGGATGTTGCGGGCCGCGGTCAGCTTGGCGCGTTCGGCGGCGGCCGCGACGGCGCGGTCGCCCGAGCCGCCGGAAACGACTGGGCCGTCAGGGTCTTCGGAGGTCAAGCGCGCCGCTCCTCGCCATCGCTGCGCGCTGCATCGTCGCCGGCGCGGGTCACGACTCGTCAGTGATGAGCCGGTAGAGCGTGTACAGCGCGAACCATGAGATGACCACGACCGCGACGACCAGCATGATCTCGAAGAAGAGCACCACGGGAACGAGTCTATGCGTCCCGCGGATCCGCGGGGACCGGCCGGTCCGTCAGGCGATCTTGACGTCGACCTCGTGAATGCCGGCACCCGACGGTGCGACCACGGCGTCGCCGTTGCCGATGGGGGACAGCGCGCGCAGTGTCCAGGACCCCGGTGCCGCGAAGAACCGGAAGTCACCGGTGGCCGACGCGACCACCTCGGCCGTGAACTCGTCCGACGAGTCCAGCAGGCGGACGAATGCGCCACCCACCGCCTGACCGTCGCCGTCCACGACCCGTCCGGTGATGACCGTTTCCTTCTCCAGATCGACGCTGGCGGGCAACGTCAGTCCTTGCTTCGGTCCAGAGCACATATCAGCTTCCCAACTCGATCGGGGCACCCACCAGGGAGCCGTATTCCGTCCAACTGCCGTCGTAGTTCTTGACGTTTTTGTGGCCGAGTAATTCCCGCAGCACGAACCAGGTGTGCGACGAGCGTTCCCCGATTCGGCAGTACGCGATGGTTTCCTTCGTTCCGTCCAGGCCGGCGTCGGCGTACAGCTTGGCCAGCTCCTCGTCGGACTTGAAGGTGCCGTCCTCGTTGGCGGCCTTGCTCCACGGGACGTTGATCGCGCCCGGGACGTGGCCCGGCCGCTGGCTTTGCTCCTGGGGCAGGTGCGCCGGCGCGAGGATCTTGCCCGAGAACTCGTCGGGCGAGCGCACGTCGACGAGGTTCTTGACGTTGATGGCCGCGATGACCTCGTCGCGGAAGGCCCGGATGGTGTTGTCCGGCGGGGCCGCGGTGTACGACGTCGCCGGCCGGTTGACCGTGTCGGTGGACAGCGGGCGCCGGTCGAGCTCCCACTTCTTGCGGCCGCCATCAAGCAGCTTGACCTTCTCGTGGCCGTAGAGCTTGAAATACCAGTAGGCGTAGGCGGCGAACCAGTTGTTGTTACCGCCATAGAGGATCACGGTGTCGTCGTTGGCGATGCCGCGGTCGGACAGCAGCTTCGAGAATTGCTGCGCGTCGACGAAGTCACGTTTGACCGGGTCCTGCAAATCGGTGCGCCAGTCCAGCCTGACCGCTCCCGGGATGTGGCCGGTGTCGTACGCGCTGGTGTCCTCGTCCACTTCCACGAAGACGATGTTCTCGGCGTCGAGATTGCTCTGGGCCCAGTCTGCGGAGACCAGGACGTCGGAGCGTGCCATGGATGGATCCTTTCGGTTGCTGCTGATGAACGGGGCTAGGAGGGGGTCGGTCGAAGGCGCGCGACCAGCGGGTAGAGCTGGCAGCCCAGGCAGATGCCGAAGGCGGCGTTCAGGAAGGCGGCAACCAGCGCGAACGCGGTGGCGATGACCCCGACCAGGAAGGCGCCGGCGGCGAATCCCGCCGCCCCGACGACCGCGAAGATCAAGCCGACGAGTTGGGCGAACTTCAGGGGCGCGACCGGTTCGCGTTCGGTGACCGGCCCCAGCCGGGGCGCAACGACGGTGGCGAACACCCGCCCATAGGGATGCCGGCGTGGGCCGCCGACGGCGCCGATCGCAAAGACCACGGCCTGCGCCCCCAGAATGACCGCGGCCGCCAGGGGGCTGGCGGCCGAAACGACGAGGGCGACGACCAAGACCGCGGTGGTGACCCAGGCCGCGAACCTGGGTCCGCGGACGTCCACGCGGTCCGGTTCGACGGCGGTGTTGCTGCTCGGCACGGGATTACTCCTAGAAATCTTGTTGCGCGGAAATCGGGGGAGGCACGCCTTGGAAAGCCTCGGTGGGGGTCCGAAGCTGCTCCGAGTGCGCGCGGGGGCGCCGCTACTCAGCAGCTACAGCGACAACAACAACCCGCGAGGCGGCACAAATCGACTGTGCTGCGCGTGGTGAGCATGGGCTCAAGGCGGGCTGACACGTCGGCAAGCTTACCCAATGACCTTGCGCTCAAGCCAACAGCGGCTGCAGCACCGAGCGCAGGTCGGCGGCCTTCGGGACCCCGGAGGCCCGGTATCGCTGCTGCCCGTCGGCGTCGAAGATCAGCGTGGTGGGCAGGGACAGCACCGAAAACCGCCGGGCCGTCGCCGGATCGGCGTCTAGGTCGATCTCGAGGTGCGCCACGTCCCCCATGTCCTCGCAGAGCTGATGCACCACCCGGCGGACCCGATCACAGGGCCCACACCACGCGGCGCTGAAATGCACGATCGTGGGCCCGCTGCGGGAAAGGCCCAGGCCCGCTGTGTCGGGCTCGGCGCTTTGATCAGAGGCGACCTCGCGGACGTGTCCCGAGCGGCGCGTAAGCAACCATCCGGCGAGGCTTGCCACCAGCAAGGCCGCCACGAGCGCGACGATCACGGTGCTCATATGCGCCACTCCTCCTCATCGCTTCGCTCTGCATCGTCGTCGGCGCGCATCATGACTGCTTAAACCCCTCGAGCGTCAGGGTTACTCCCTGGGTGACGCCTTCGATGATGATGTCGGAGCCGCGAGCGCCCTCAGAGGTCGGCGCCACGCCGAACGGGAGCCGCTGATTGGGCAGCCTGGTGCTGAAGGCGCGTAGGACGGCGTCCCGCTTGGCGTCCGGAACGGGTTGGTTGGCGGTGTCGGGCCCGGTGAGGACGCCGGTGGGGGTTACCACCAGCGTCGCGGGGTCGTCGGGGGCGATGGACAGGTCGACCGACACGCTGACCCGGTGATCGAAGTCGGCCGATTTGGGGGTGCCGCTGAACACCAGGCCGTGGCTGTCGGAGATGCCCGAGGCGGTGACGCCCCCGGTGGCGGTGTTGGTTTCCTTGGGCGGCGCCTCGACCATCAGGTCGGTGATGCCCATGTAGCGGCCCAGGTGGATCGAGTCGACGATGATGCGGCTTTCCAGCCTGCCAACCGGCAGCTTCGCGTCGGGCCTGATCAGCCAGGACGCATAGCTCAGGTCGACCGAATACATGGTGGCCTCGAGGGTGGCCTTGCCTACCATCGCGTGATCGATCGCGTTGGCCTTGATCTCCACCTGGCTGTAGTGGCGCCGCAGCGCCTGCGGGATGAAGGGAAAAGCGACGATGGCGACGAACGGGTCGGACCCCAGATTCGCCACCTTGCGCACGCTGGTGGACAGCCGGTATTCGGCGTAGATGCTGGTTCCGTAGTCGACGCCGACGGCGCCGATCCCGATTACGGCCACGGCGACGGCCGCCGCCCCCAGGCCGATCAGCACCTTGCGCATGCGCACATTGTCGCGTAATACCATGGCCGCCGTGCCGCGGACCGTCCGGTGGCGGGCCTCACAGTGGCTCACACCCTGCACCGAAATGGCAGGTGGCAAGTTATCGTTAGATGACCTGGCAACCAACGCGTCGTGGCGTTATCGAAATTGGGAGACGCCTTTCCCACGATTTGGAGGGGCTTTTGGAGCTTTTACTGCTGACCTCGGAGCTGCATCCCGATCCGGTGCTGCCGTCGTTGTCGTTGCTTCCCCACACCATTCGGACGGCGCCGCCAGAACCCTCGTCATTGCTGGAGGCCGGAACCGCGGACGCCGTGCTCGTCGATGCGCGCACCGACCTGTCGTCGGCGCGCGGCCTGTGCCGGCTGCTGAGCACGGCGGGCCGGTCGGTCCCCGTCCTGGCGGTGGTGAGCGAAGGCGGCCTGGTCGCCGTGAGCGCCGACTGGGGACTCGACGAGATCCTGCTGCCCAGCACCGGGCCCGCCGAGATCGACGCGCGGCTGCGGCTGGTGGTCGGCCGCCGCGGCGGGCTGGCCGACCAGGAGAGTGCCGGCAAGGTCAGCCTCGGCGAGCTCGTGATCGATGAGGGCACCTACACCGCAAGGCTGCGGGGCCGCCCCCTTGATCTGACCTACAAAGAGTTCGAGTTGCTCAAGTACCTGGCCCAGCACGCGGGCCGGGTGTTCACCCGGGCGCAACTGCTGCACGAAGTGTGGGGTTACGACTTCTTCGGCGGCACCCGCACGGTCGACGTCCACGTGCGTCGGCTTCGGGCCAAACTCGGCCCGGAGTACGAGGCCTTGATCGGCACGGTGCGCAACGTGGGTTACAAGGCCGTCCGCCCGGCGCGCGGCCGCGCGCCGTTGTCCGGGCCCGATGATGTCGATGCCGTCGACGACGCCGATGCCGACGCCGAGGAGCTGCAACACCCGCTGGGCGACCCGCTGCGCAGTCAGTGAATTCGCCGGAGTGGCGCTCCGCTCTGACCGCCGATGAGCAGCGGAAGGTGCGCGAACTCGTCTCGGCGGCAACCGATTTCGACGGCGTGGCGCCGGTCGGCGAACAGGTGCTGCGCGAGCTCGGGCACGACCGCACCGAGCACCTGCTGGTCACCGGCGGCCACCCGGGCCCGATCGACGGCTATCTGAATCTCAGCCCGCCCCGCGACGGCGGCGCGGGCATGGCCGAAATGGTGGTGCACCCACAGGCGCGCCGGCGCGGTATCGGTGCGGCGATGGGGCGCGCTGCGGTGGCCAAGACCGCCGGGCGCAACCAATTCTGGGCGCACGGCACCCTGGAGCCGGCCCGGGCGACCGCGTCGGCGCTCGGCCTCGTCGCGGTCCGCGAGCTGGTTCAGATGCGACGATCGCTGCGTGACGCCGGCGACCCGGTGCCGCCCGTCTCCGGGGTGCAGATCCGTACCTACCAAGGCACGTCCGACGACGCCGAGCTGTTGCGGGTAAACAACGCCGCGTTCGCCTACCACCCCGAACAGGGCGGGTGGACCGAAGCCGACTTGGCGGAGCGGCGCAGCGAACCCTGGTTCGACCCGGCCGGCTTGTTCCTGGCGTTCGGCGCCCCCGATGGCGACGAGGCGGGCAAGCTGCTCGGCTTCCACTGGACCAAGGTTCACCTTGACCGGCCGGGCCTCGGGGAGGTCTACGTCGTCGGCGTCGACCCCGCGGCGCAGGGCCGGCGCCTGGGGCAGACGCTGACGGCCGTCGGAATTCAGTACCTGGCAGGCCGGCTGTCCGGCTCGGCCGAACCGACCGTGATGCTCTACGTGGAGTCCGACAACGTCGCCGCGGTGCGGACTTACCAGCGCCTGGGGTTCACCACCTACAGCGTCGACACCGCGTACGCGCCCGGCTGACGCTAGCCGTGTGGACGCGAATTGTTCACATTGCATTCATCTCTACCGACTTCTGTGGGTCTTGTCGCCGCATATTTTCGCGGTGACTTGGCAACCTCCTTGGGGAAGCGGCCAGCGGCGCCCGCACGCGTCCCGGAATGCGTCAGAAAGCGAGATTGGTGAGGCTCGACAGGCAGGGGAGGGCGCTGGCGAGGGTCGCGCTGGCGCTGGCCGTTTGCGGTGCAGCCCTGACCGCCTGCCACAGCGACGACAACCACAGCGGCGCTTCGCCGTCCACCCTCTCGGGACCCACCGGTACGGCGGGGTGCGGCGGGAAGAACGGGTTGACGGCGGAGGGCTCGACCGCTCAGCAGAACGCGATGTCGCTGTTCAACCAGGTGTGGGGACAGTACTGCCCGGGCAAGGGCGTGTCGTACAACCCGACCGGGTCGGGCGCCGGCCGCGAGCAGTTCATCGCGGGCCACGTCGACTTCGCGGGAACGGATTCCCCGCTGGTCGCCGACCAGATCGGCCCGGCCGCCAAGCGCTGTGACGGAAACCCGGCGTGGGACCTGCCGCTCGTCTTCGGCCCCGTCGCGCTGGTGTACAACCTGCCCGGCGTTTCGAACCTGGTCCTCAGCAGCGACGCCCTGGCCAAGGTCTTCAGCGGCCGGATCACGGTCTGGAACGACCCGATCCTCGCGGCGCTCAATCCCGGCGTGGCGCTCCCCGCTACCAACGTGGTGCCCATCTACCGGTCGGACTCGTCGGGAACGACCGACAACGTCCAGAAGTATTTGACGGCCGCCGCGCCGCAGAGCTGGACCCGCGGCGTGGGCACCGAGTTCCAGGGCGGCGTCGGTGAAGGGGCCGCGAAGTCGGCCGGCGTGATCCAGGCCGTGCGGTCCACCCCTGGTGCCATCGGCTACGTCGAGAAGGGATTTGCCGACCAGGGCGGTTTGCCGTATGCCCTGATCGACACCGGCAACGGCGTGGTACCGCTCACCGGCGACACCGCCAACAAGGCCATCCAGGCGGCCAGCTTCGTTGCCGACGGCAACGATCTGGTGCTCGATCTGAACCCGATGTACGCCGCGCAGCAGCCGGGTGCGTACCCGCTTGTGCTGGCGACTTACGAGATCGTCTGCTCGAAGGGCTACGACCCGGGTACCTCCGCGGCGATCAAATCGTTCCTCGGCGTGGCGGCGACCAACGGGCAGGAGGGCCTCGCGTCCGCCGGTTATGTGCCGCTGACCGATAAAGTCAAGGGGCGATTGGTTACCGCGATCAACGCCATGCAGTGACCGGTGGGCGCAATGAACGACAGCACGACTGTGACGGGATCACAGTGACAGAGTCTTCGGTCCCGAACCCTTCCGCGGCGGGTTCGGGTGCGGTTGTCGCTGCGCCCTTTCCGGAATCGCCCGTCGTGCCGATCAGCCCGTGGGGACGCGCCCAGCCGCGCATGGCGGATCGGATATTCCGTTGGCTCGCCAGGGGTTCGGGCGTTCTCATCGTGGTGCTGATCGCCGCCATCGGCGGATTCTTATTGTTGCGTGCGATCCCGGCCCTCAAGCGCAACCACGAGAACTTCTTCACCTACGGCGGTAGCTGGGTCACCACGGACACGTCGGCCATGCATTTCGGAATCCCCGATCTGCTGCAGGTGACCCTGTTCGTCTCGGTGTTCGCCTTGGTTCTGGCCATGCCGGTCGCCCTGGGCGTCGCGCTGTTCATCACGCAGTACGCGCCGCGGCGGGTCGCCGGTCCGCTGTCCTACGCTGTCGACCTGCTCGCCGCGGTTCCCTCGATCGTCTACGGCGTGTGGGGCCTGTACGTCCTGGCGCCGCAGCTGCGACCGGTCGCCAACTGGCTGAATCACAGCCTCGGTTGGTGTTTCCTGTTCGCCACCGGCAACGCGTCGGTGGCGGGCGGCGGCACCATCTTCACGGGTGGGATCGTGTTGGCGGTGATGATTTTGCCGATCATCACCGCGGTCACCCGGGAAGTGTTCGTCCAGACACCGCACGAGGAGATCGAGGCGGCACTGGCCCTCGGCGCCACCCGGTGGGAAGTGGTCAAGACGACCGTGCTGCCCTTCGGGCGATCCGGATACGTCAGTGGCGCGATGCTGGGCCTGGGCCGCGCCCTGGGCGAGACGGTCGCGCTGCTGATCATCTTGCGGGGCACCCAGGCGGCATTCGGATGGTCGCTGTTCGACGGCGGCTCGACCTTCGCGACCAAGATCGCCGGTGCGGCAGCGGAATTCGACGACCGGTACGAGGCCGGCGCCTACATCGCCGCGGGGCTGGTTCTGTTCGTGCTCACCTTCCTGGTCGATACCCTGGCCCGCGGCGCTGCGGCCGGGGCCCGCAGCCGCAGGGGCGGCCGATGACCTCGATGCTCGATCGTCCGCTCAAGGCGCGGGCGTTGTCCGATCTCGGCCGGCGCCGCCGGGTGGCAAACAACACCGCGACGGTGTTGGTGACGCTGGCGATGGTGATCGCCGTGATCCCGTTGCTGTTGGTGCTTTGCTCCGTAATCGCCAAGGGGCTCAAGGTGATCGCCTCCACCGCGTGGTGGACGCATTCTCAGGCCGGCATGACGGCGTTCGTCGCCGGCGGTGGCGCCTACCACGCGATCGTGGGAACGCTGCTGCAGGGATTGGTGTGCGCCCTCATCTCGGTGCCGATCGGCATCATGGTGGCGATCTATCTGGTCGAATACGGGGGCAGCACACCACTGGGCAGGCTGGCCTCGTTCATGGTCGACATCCTGTCCGGCGTGCCCTCGATCGTGGCGGCGTTGTTCATCTACGCGCTGTGGGTGTCGACGCTGGGACTGCCCCGCTCCCAATTCGCGGTGTCGCTGGCGTTGGTCCTGATGATGCTGCCCGTGATCGTGCGGGCCACCGAGGAGATGCTGCGGATCGTGCCGGTGGATCTGCGGGAGGCCAGCTACGCGCTGGGCGTCCCGAAGTGGAAAACCATTGCCAGCGTCGTGATTCCCACCGGGCTGTCCGGCATCATCACCGGGATAATGCTGGCGGTGGCCAGGGTGCTCGGTGAGACGGCGCCCCTGCTGATCCTCGTCGGGTATTCGCAGTCGATGAACTTCGACATCTTCCACGGATTCATGGGATCGTTGCCCGGCATGATGTACGACCAGACAGCGGCGGGCGCGGGCGTCAACCCGGTGCCCACGGATCGGTTGTGGGGTGCGGCGCTAACCCTCATTCTGGTCATCGCGGTCATCAATGTCGGGGCCAGGGTGATCGCGAAATTCTATGCCCCCAGGAAGTCGTAGGCAGGAGCACTAGTGGCCAAGCGGTTGGACCTCAAGTCCATCAACATCTACTACGGGTCGTTCCAGGCGGTCGCCGATGTGACGATGTCGATCCTGCCCCGCAGCGTGACCGCGTTCATCGGTTCGTCGGGCTGCGGCAAGACGACCGTGCTGCGCACCTTGAACCGGATGCACGAGGTGATCCCCGGCGCGCGTGTCGAGGGCAGCGTGCTGCTCGACGATCAAGACATCTACGCCCCGGGCGTCGACCCGGTCGGGGTGCGCCGGGCGATCGGCATGGTGTTCCAGCGGCCGAATCCGTTCCCCGCCATGTCCATTCGGGACAACGTCGTCGCCGGCCTGAAGCTGCAAGGCGTACGCAATCGCAAGCTGCTCGACGAGACCGCCGAACACTCGCTGCGCGGGGCGAACCTGTGGGAAGAGGTCAAGGATCGGCTGGACCGGCCCGGCGGTGGGCTGTCCGGCGGCCAGCAGCAGCGCCTCTGCATCGCACGCGCCATCGCCGTGCAACCGGATGTGTTGCTCATGGATGAGCCGTGCTCCGCGCTGGACCCGATCTCGACGCTGGCCATCGAAGAACTGATCAGCGAGTTGAAGCAGGACTACACCATCGTCATCGTGACGCACAACATGCAGCAGGCCGCCCGGGTAAGCGATCAGACCGCGTTCTTCAACCTGGAAGCCACCGGAAAGCCCGGCAAGCTCATCGAGGTCGACGACACCGAGAAGATTTTCTCCAACCCGACGCAGAAGGCGACGGAGGACTACATCTCCGGCCGCTTCGGCTAGCGCGAAGTCGGTTTGGTCTCGTCCTCGGGAAGATGCCCGGTCGCCTGGAAAATGACGCGCCTCGCCACTTCCACGGCGTGGTCGGCGAAGCGCTCGTAGAAGCGGCCCAGCAACGTCACGTCCACGGCGGCGGCGACGCCGTACTTCCATTCCCGGTCCATCAGCACCGAGAACAAATGCCGGTGCAGATCGTCCATGGCGTCGTCTTCCTCGCGGATCCGGGCGGCCTTCTCCGGGTCGCGTGACAACACCACCTCTTGTGCGTTGTTGCCCAATTCGACGGCGACCCTGCCCATTTCGGCGAAGTATCCGTTGACCTCTTCGGGCAGCGCGTGCTGGGGATGGCGCCGGCGGGCGATCTTGGCCACGTGCAGGGCCAGCGCACCCATCCGGTCGATGTCCGCAACCATCTGGATGGCACTGACGATGGACCGCAGATCGCCGGCGACCGGTGCCTGCAGCGCCAACAGCACGAACGCGCTTTCCTCGGCCTGGGCGCTCAGCGTCGCGATCTTCTCGTGGTCGGAAATCACCTGTTCGGCCAGCACCAGATCCGCCTGCAGCAGCGCCTGGGTGGCCTGCTCCATCGCGATACCCGCCAGCCCGCACATCTCGCCCAGGCGCTCGGATAACTCAGTGAGCTGCTCGTGGTAGGCCGTCCGCATGCTGCCAAGCCTACGTTCTCAATGCCGGAAACGGGTGACGCGGTAGCGCCAAAATTCTTTACTCGCAGGTGGTGTCGGCCGCGTTGGTGACCGTCAAGTCGTCGGGCAGCTTGGTCGGGGTGTTGCCGGACCCGCGCTCGATCTGCATGCTGATCGACGAGCCGCTGGGTGCGGGAGTGGCGACAGAGTTGAAGTCCGGCCCCAGCACGACCTGGATGACTTGCCCATAGCCCGACACCCGCTGGACTTTCGCGTTGGCGAACGACGAGGCGACCGTGGCCGCGGCCTGCTCGTTGCCGGGCGAGAACAACACGGTCGTCGTGTTCACCGAACTGGGATAGTCATCCGGCGTCATCACGTTGAACCCGTTCCGCTTCAGCTGGCTGGTCGCGGTGGCGGCCAACCCCGTCTGCGTGGTGGCGTTCGATACCCGGACCGTGACTTCTTGCGGCGCGGTCGTCGTCACCTGCTGGTGTTGGGCCTCCGGTGCCGCGGTGGGGCTGGGCGCCTTCTTGGTGGTGGGTGCCTTGGTCGAGCCCGAGCCGGACCCCTGGGCCGACGACTTCCCCAAATTCAGTGCGTTCTGGTCGTTTTCCTCGGGGAGCGGGTCGTCGTTGATGATCGCGTCGAAAAGCGCACGCATGTCGGCCATCCGCGGCGGCTCGTCGCCGTTCTGGTCCGTCACGCCGGTGGGCACGGTCACAAACGTCATGTGTCCGGCCGCCATGCCCTGCAACGACTGGCCGAGCTGGACCAGATCCTTGGTCTTGACGTTGTCCACGTAGGTGTCGTTGATGACCATGTTGACGACGTTGTTGAGCTTGTTGAGGTCCAGCAACGTGTCCTCGGAGATCAGCGAACGCAACAGCGACGACAGGAACAACTGTTGGCGCTTGATGCGGCCGTAGTCACCGTTGGTCTCGGTGGTGACCTGGCGGGCCCGCACGTAGTTCAGCGCCGTCGACCCGTCGAGCACTTGGCGTCCCCCGTGCTCGAGGACGGTGCCCAGTTCGTAGTCGTGAATCGGTGTGCTGCTGCATACTTCGATGCCGCCGAGAGCATCGACCATCTTCGCGAAGCCGGCGAAGTCGACGCCGATGAAGTGGTTGATGCTCAGGCCGGACAGCTTCTGAATCTCCTTGACCAGACACTTCGGGCCGCCGAAGGCGAAGGTCGAGTTCAGCTTGGTCTCGGTGTAGACCATCTTCGGACCCCAGGTCTTGGTCTTCTGGTCATACAGAGGTCCGTACTTGCCGGTGTCCGGGTTCCACGCCTCGCATTGGATCGGAGTGATCGCGAGGTCGCGGGGGAACGACACCGCCACCACGCGTTTGCGATTGGCGGGAATGTTGACCAGCATCACGGTGTCCGACCGCGTCCCACCGGCGTCCTCGGTGTCGCCGGCGCCCATGTTGGCGTTCTCCCCGGAGCGGGAGTCCATCCCGACGATCAAGAAGTCCTCGTCGCCGTACTGGCCGCCGGGGTCGCGGATGTCGCTCGAGTTCGGGTCGAGTGCGTTGATGATGTTGAGGCGGTTGTTCTTCGACGCGCTCCACTGGTACGCCCCGCCGGTCAGGACCAGCGCCAGCACGGCCGAGAACGCCGCCATCGAGCGCGCGGCCAGCAATATCGGGCGCCGGCGTCGCCTGGCCTTCGGCTCGCGGTTCTCGGACCCCGCCTCGGAGGCCGGGCCGCCCTCGGGCTCGTCGGGCTCGAACTCGTCGTAATCCGCGTAGTCGGCTGTCCCGAGGTCGGGCAGCTCCGACGGCGGGTCGAGCAGATAGGCCGGGGCGTCGATCACCTGCGTTTCCTGCAGGTCGATCGGCGGGTCGGGCTCGGGCTCGGGAGGCTCGGGGTCGGGCGCGACGCGGTGGCGACTGCGCCGGCTGGTGCTCGGGGCCCCGACCTTGGCGATCAGCTCGGCGACGGTGAGCCCGCCGTCCGTGTGGCACCCGCCTTTTTCGGTGTCGACGGCCGGCTCGACGGGCTCGACGGCCTCGACGGGCTCATCCGCGGCCGGCTCGGTCAGCCAGCGGTGGACGCTGTGATCGGACGGCGGTTGCGCGAACCGCTCCCACGGGGCGGCTCCCGGCGTCGGCTGCGGGGTGCGCCGATGGCCACGAGTGGCGTCAGTGCCGCCATCACCCATGTCCTATCGGCCTCCAAAACTCTGATGCAACTCCGATGCGACGCCGGGACTAGCCATCAGCGCCGCGAGCCGCGCCACCCCTGGTCGCGCGGTGTTCTCACGCTTCCGCGGCGGCACGCAACCGACCCCCACCGAAGCGCAATGCAGCAAGGTCCACATCGTACTGAGTTATCGGCGCGGACGCGATTTCGAGCGTGTTAACGCTTAGCCGCCCGAATGCATCACGTCCGCCCCCGCGGGCATCGTGCAGTCGTCGGGGTCGGTCAGCCAACCCTCGGGAAGGGCCACCCGGGCCGGTGAACCCTGCCGGCCACGAGGGCCGCACGCGGCGTCCGGAAACGGGACGGTGGGGTCCAACCGGTCGAGCAGAGTGTCGAGCTCATCCAACGTCGTGACCATCGCCAGCGCCCGCCGCAACTCCGATCCGGCGGGAAAGCCATGCAGGTACCACGCGACGTGCTTGCGGATGTCGCGCATGCCCTTGTCCTCGCCGAAATGCGTGGCCAGCAGCCGGCCGTGCCGGCGCACGATGTCGGCGACCTCGCCCAGGGTGGGCGGCGTCGGGGCCGGGGTGCCGGTGAACGCGGCCGACAACTCGGCGAACAACCAGGGCCGGCCCAGGCAACCGCGACCGATGACCACGCCGTCGCATCCCGTGCTGGCCATCATGGCCAGCGCGTCGCTGGCGTCGTAGATGTCGCCGTTGCCCAGCACCGGGATGGTCCGTACCTGCTGCTTGAGCCGGGCGATCTGGTCCCAGTCGGCCGTCCCCGAGTAGCGTTGCGCCGCCGTGCGGGCGTGCAACGCGACCGCGGCCGCGCCCTCGGCCTCGGCGATGCGGCCGGCGTCCAGGTGGGTGTGGTGCTCGTCGTCGATGCCGATGCGGAACTTCACGGTCACCGGAATGCGGGTGCCCTCGGTGGCCCGCACGGCCGCGGCCACGATCTGGCCGAACAGCCGCCGCTTGAACGGCAGCGCGGCCCCGCCGCCACGCTTGGTGACCTTGGGCACCGGGCAACCGAAGTTCATGTCGATGTGGTCGGCCAGGCCTTCGTCCGCGATCATCCTGGCGGCCGCGTAGGTGGTCGCGGGGTCGACGGTGTACAGCTGCAGCGAGCGGGGCGACTCGTCGGGCGCGAACGTCGTCATGTGCATCGTGGCCGGATGCCGCTCCACCAGGGCGCGCGCGGTCACCATCTCGCAGACGTACAGCCCGCTGACCGTGCCGACCTTGGACAGCTCCAGCTCACGGCACAGAGTCCGGAACGCGACGTTGGTCACACCCGCCATCGGGGCCAGCACCACCGGGCTGGCGAGCGTGATCGGACCGATACGCAAGGCCGCTACCGAAGGCTCACCGACGACTCATGGCGAGCTTGCCGGCAGTCTTGTGCAGTTCGTAGGCGGTGGTCTTCTTGCCGGTCCGAGCCTCGCGGTCGAGCTGGCGCTGCTTGGACACCTCGAACTTGTCGCAGGACGCCTCGAGTTCCTTGATCAGCACGCCGAGGTCGTCGCGCAATTCGGCCGCCTCGCCGGTGAAGTCCTCGCGCTCGAAGATGCGCCACTTCTTCAGAATCGGCATGACGACGTCGTCGAGGTGAATGCGCGGGTCGTAGACGCCGCCCATGGCGATGATCACGGCCTTGCGCCGGAACTCGGGCACCTGGAAGCCGGGCATCTGGAAGTTCCGCAGGATCAGGTGCAGCGCCTTCATCGCCGTGTTGGGGGCGAGCTCGAACGCGGCCTCGCTGACGTCGCGGTAGAAGATCATATGCAGGTTCTCGTCGGCCGAGATCTTGGCCATGAGTTGCTCGGCGACCGGATCGTTGCAGGCCTTGCCGGTGTTGCGGTGCGAAATCCTGGTGGCCAGTTCCTGGAAACTGACGTACAAGACGGAGTGGGTGAGGGTCTCGGCGAAGTACTCGCCCTGATGGTTCTGGCCCGGGCTGAAGCCCCGGTTGACCACCTCGAGGCGCAGCAGCTCCAGCTCGACGGGGTCGACGGCGCGGGTCACCACGAGATAGTCGCGCAGCGCGATGCCGTGTCGGTTCTCCTCCGCGGTCCACCGGTTGACCCACTGGCCCCAGGCGCCGTCCATGCCCATGTTCATCGCGATCTCGCGGTGATACGACGGCAGGTTGTCCTCGGTGACCAGGTTCTGCACCATCGCCACCTGCGCGACGTCGGACAGCTTGCTCTCCTCGGGGTGCCAGTCCTGTCCGCCGAGTGCGTAGTAGTTCTTGCCGTCCGACCACGGGATGTAGTCGTGCGGGTTCCAGGGCTTGTGCACGCTCAGATGCCGGTTCAGGTACTTCTCCACGACCGGTTCGAGTTCATGCAAAAGCTGTAAGTCAGTCAGCTCCGCTGACATGGCCCCTCCAGTTATCTGTGTCTGCGGGTAGCAGTCAATATATCTGTGTCCCCCGGTAGCATCAAGTTCCTCCCCGGCGCGGCACACGACAGTTTTCGAGGGGCTAACCGCTGCGGGGTGTGGGCGAAACCGCTACCCGGATTTGCCCTGCTCGGCGGGGGGTACGTAGGGCGCCGCCGCGTTGAAGAGCATGTTGACGCAATAGTCGATGAACTGCTTGCGGGTGGCCCCGAGCTGGCCGTTCAGATAGGCGGTGAACAGGCTCGTCAGCCCGCCGACCAGGCTGGTGGCGATCATCTTCTGCAGCACCGGATCGCCGATGCGCGACAGCTTGCGCTGCAGCAGGTCGATGAAGTTGGGCATCCACTCGGCACCCGACCGGGTCAATACCGGCTCCACCGCGGGCGCCAGCAACAGCACCCGTCCCCGCACGGGATCGTCGACCATGAGCTCGACGAATTGTTCGACGGCCTCGCGCGGCGTCTTCGCCGAAACCAGGGTGTCCATCGCGCGGGCGCAGACATCGTCATAGACGGCCCGCACGAATTCGTCGCGGTCTGAGAAGCTTTCGTAGAAGTAGCGCTCGGTGAGCGCGGCTTTCCGGCACACCGCCCGGACCGTCAGCGCGGGGCCGCTGTCGCTGCCGAGCAGCTGCACTCCCGCGGTGATGAGATTGTCGCGGCGCAGGGCGAGGCGGCTCTCTAAGGGGACGCCGGTCCAACGACCCCGTCGTTGACCCGTCTGCACATCGCTCCTAAGCTCTAAAGTGACAACGCATGTAGTCAGAATCGCCGATACTTACAGGGATCTAATAGTGACCCAACATACGTCCGCAGCACGCTCGCTGAACAGCGACGCCCCCGACGGCGTGGCCGGCGGGTGCCCGGTGTCGCCGCTGGGCTACGCCTCGCCACCCGCCCCGCTCGGCCCCGATTCCTTGACCTGGCGGTACTTCGGAGATTGGCGCGGCATGTTGCAGGGGCCCTGGGCGGGATCCATGCAGAACATGCATCCGCAACTCGGCGCGGCGGTCATCGATCACTCGACGTTCTTCCGGGAGCGTTGGCCGCGCCTGCTGCGCTCGCTATACCCGATTGGCGGCGTCGTCTTCGACGGCGAGCGCGCCCCGGACACCGGTGCCGAGGTGCGCGACTACCACACCGACATCAAGGGTGTTGACGAACGGGGCCGCCGCTACCACGCGCTGAACCCGGACGTCTTCTACTGGGCGCACGCCACCTTCTTCGTCGGCACAATCCATGTGGCAGAGCGGTTTTGCGGGGGGCTGACCGACGCGCAGCGGCGGCAGCTCTTCGACGAACATGTCGAGTGGTATCGCATGTACGGCATGAGCATGCGGCCGGTTCCGGCGTCCTGGGAAGAGTTCCAGGATTACTGGGACCACATGTGCCGCAACGTGTTAGAGGACAATTACGCGGCGCGCGCCGTTCTCGATCTGACCGATTTGGCCAAACCGCCGTTCGCCCAGTGGCTGCCGGATCGGCTATGGACCGCGCAGCGCAAACTGATGGCGCCGTTCTTCGTCTGGCTCACTGTCGGCCTCTACGATCCGCCGGTGCGCGAGCTGATGGGGTATCGGTGGTCGCGTCGCGACGAATGGCTGCACCGCCGATTCGGCGATCTCGTTCGCCTCGTCTTTGCCTGCGTGCCAACGCGATACCGCAAACATCCGCGGGCGCGCGCCGGCTGGGATCGCGCGACCGGCCGAATCCCTTGCGACACACCGTTGGTGCACACGCCGGCGCGCAACCTACCGCCGGTGGACGAGCGCGGCAATCCGAAGCATTACTGCCCGAATGTCTCCTAGCTTCCGCTAGTCGTGAGCGTGGCTGTGCGACCCTTCGAGGTTGGACTGGTGCACGTGCTGGTGAGTGTGTTCGGTTCCGTCGTCGTGGGTGTGGGTGTGCTCGTGTGTGACATGGTCATGCTCGTGCGCGGTGTGCGCGTGTGAGTGAGTGCCGTCGGCATGGCGGTGCTCGTGCGCGTGCGGCGCGTCATGGGTGTGCTGTTCAGTCATCGTTTACCTTCCGGGTGTGAAACGGTTTGTCGCTTAGGGCCGTTCGCCGACGACACCGCCTTCAGTGCGCTCTCGCCCCGGTGATGGGGCGGCACGCCCGGGCCGGCGTGCTCCGCGTTGCGGACCGCATCGATGACGAGTTGGCGGACGTGGTCGTTCTCCAGGCTGTAGAAGATGGTGGTTCCCTCCCGGCGCGTCTGGACCAGCCGCGCCATTCGCAGCTTGGCCAGGTGCTGGGAAACCGATGGCGCGGGCTTTCCCACGTGTTCGGCCAGTTCGTTCACCGACATCTCGCGGTTGGTCAGCGACCACAGCACCTGCACGCGGGTGGCGTCGGCGAGCATCCGGAACACCTCGACAACCAGGCTGGCTTGGTCGTCGGGCAACCGGCCTTCGCTATTACCTGCATGCATACGCAGATAATAGCCGCTTCACACCGGCGGGACGACCGTCGACTGGCGCTGCCCGCCGTTGCGTTCGTTCCAGAACCGGTAAACGTCCACCGCGGCTTCCTCGGGTTGGTAGCGCATCGGCAGCCGACGGTGGTCCCAGGCCTTGGCGAACTCGTCGTAGAAGGTGGCGACTTCAAAGTACTTTCGGTCGTCGAGGTAGTAGCGCTCGTAGGCCTCGCGCGTGGTGAGGAAGACGACTTCGCGGGGCGAGCAGTAGTACAGCGAGCCCAGGCACATCGGGCACGGGTGGGCCAGCACGTAGATGGTGCTGTCGACCAGGTGCTCGGTGCCGAGTCGCATGCACGCCTCGCGTATCGCCAGTATTTCCGCATGCGCGGTCGGATCGTGCGTTTGGGCCACCTTGTTGGCGCTCTCGGCGAGGACCTGGCCGTCGTTGACGATCACCGTGGCGAACGGGCGACCGCCCTCGGCGACGTTTTGGCGGGCAAGCTCGATCGTCCGTTGCGCGAAGTCCGTCACAGGTACGCAGGGTAGTCCCGAGCGGGCACGCGATCAGCGCTGTGATAGTAACTAGATTGTCTATATTTTTCGGCTTGGGGACGAGGGAATTCCATGGCGCGCACCGATCGTGATCGTTGGGACTTGGCGACGAGCGTCGGGGCGACGGCGACCATGGTCGCCGCCCAGCGGGCGCTGTCGACCGATGAGGAATTGATCGACGACCCGTACGCGGCGCCGCTGGTGCGCGCCGTCGGCATCGACGTCTACGTGCGGTTGGTGAACGGCGAGATCCCGGTCGGCACGGAATCCGAGTTTGACCCGCAGCGCATGGCCCGGGCGATGGCCTGCCGCACCAGGTTCTACGACCGGTTCTTCCTCGACGCCGCGCAAAGCGGCGTCAATCAGGTCGTCATCCTCGCGTCGGGACTTGACGCGCGCGCGTACCGCCTGCCGTGGCCGGCGGGCACCGTCGTCTACGAGGTCGACATGCCGGAGGTGATCGAGTTCAAGACGTCGACGCTGCGCGACCTCGGCGCCGAGCCGACCGCCGAGCGGCGCACCGTCGCCATCGACCTGCGCGACGACTGGGCCGCGGCGCTGCGGGCGGCCGGCTTCGATCCGAAGGCTCCCGCGGCATGGAGCGCCGAAGGACTATTGGTATATCTGCCCGACGAGGCGCAGGACGCGCTGTTCGACAACATCACCGCGTTGAGCGCCCCCGGCAGCCGCCTGGCTTTCGAATTCGTGCCCGACACAACAATTTTCGCTGACGAGCGGTGGCGCGCGCACCACGACCGGATGAGCGAACTCGGCTTTGAGATCGACTTCAACGAACTCGTCTACCACGGCCACCGCAGCCACATCCTGGACCATCTGAACCAGCGCGGCTGGCGGACGTCCTCGCAAACCACGAAGGAGTTGCATGCGGCCAATGGCTTCGTCTATCCCGACGACGAACTCGCCGAGGCCTTCGGCGACGTGACTTACACCAGCGCGACGCTCAGCGGCTGAGCAGGTCGTCCTTCAGGCGGTTGGTGAGCATCTCCTGGAACACCGTGCGAGCCGGGTCGTACAGGTCCTGGAAGGTGAGCAGCACCGTGTTCCGGTCGTATTCGGGGATAGATCCCAGCGGAGTCCAGAAGCTGTCGATGTCCATCAGGAAGAACGGTCCCTGCTGGGCCGGCATGGTCCGGCGCAGGTGATAGCTCGCGTCCAGCGCCTGACCCACGCCCGGGCCGTAGCGCACGATCATCGACTTGCCCGGCTGCGCTTCGCGGTAGACCGCCGCGCCCTGCCATTCGGTCAGGGTCAGGCCGGCGGGCGCGATGCGCTGCGGCCCGAGCAGCGGCTCGGCGATCCAGTTGCTCCATTCGATGCGGCCATCCACACCCTGCGGGACCCGGATCTCGAGAACGTAGCGCAGGCCGAGACGTTCCACCCCGACGATCGGCGAGAACTGCGCGCGGGCGTCGATGACGCGCATCACCAGGTCGAGCAGCGCCTCGAAGTTGCTGTACGCGGTGGTCTCGATCACCACCGCCTGCGCCTTCATCGAGGCGGCGAGGGTGTTATCGCGGTTGACGTAGCGGACGAACCGCTCGGCGGCCGGTTGCGGTTGTCCGCCGGCGCCCATCGCCCAGGCCACGTCCTGCGCCTGGCGTTCGATAGGAAGCAGGTCCGCGAGCAGCCGCCTGAGTTCCCCACTCGATGACTCCGTGAGGGAATCCGTTGCCGGGTGACGGATTTCCATGGTTACCAGCGCTACTGGCGCGTTTGGGTAGGCCGCATCGACACTCATATCGCCGAGCATAGTCATGCCGTCCGGCGGTTAAACCGGGGCATACCGCGTGTCGGCCGGGGCGATGAGCCCCGGAGATCGGCCGCGGCGCCGACGGGCGTCTAGTGGGTAATAAGTGCTGGTCAGTGCCCCTGTTCAGAGTCGGTTGATCCTTGACGTTTCTATGTCGGTTGATCCTTGACACCCATGTTGTGGTTAGGCCGGTGCG
>NZ_LZKE01000213.1:0-40680 GCF_001672675.1 Mycobacterium sp. E2327 | reverse complement strand
GCGGATCGCAGCGCCGCCTCGATCCGAACCTCCATCGCCTCACGCAAGCCGAGCGAGCGGCCACCGTGTTCGCGGGGCCAGGTCGGCTGTATCCAGCCGGCCTCGAAGGCGGCCCGCTGGTAGTCCCGCCGCAGCGGCAGGTCCCAGCGGTATGCGCGGTACTTCTCGTAGTAGTCCTTCGGCAGGAATTCCGAGAGCCACGCGCCGAATTCGTCGACTATGGATTCCACGGCGGTCATCCGCTGCTCCCCGCGAACCGGCGGCCCACCTCGTGGTAGAGCGCGCGGCTGTCGCCCAGCATCGCCGCCCCCTGCCAGGCGTGCCGGACGTAGAGGTGGATGTCGTGCTCCCAGGTCTGCCCGAGGGCGCCGTGCACCTGCACCGCGGTCCGCGCGCAATTGACCGCCGCTTCGCCGGCCGCCGCCTTGGCCAGCGCGGCGGCGGTCCAGGCGTCACCCGGGTCGGGATCGGCGAGCCGCGCCGCGGCGGCGTAGGTGAGGCTGCGCGCCCGCTCCAGGCCGACGTGGTTGTCGGCCAGCGCGTGTTTGATGCCTTGGAACGCACCGATCGGCGTGCCGAACTGCCGCCGCGTCTTCGCGTGCTCGACCGCGCGGTGCAGGGCGGCGCCGGCCACGCCGACCAGGTCGGCGGCCGCGGCCACCAGCGGCGTGGTCAGCGCGGATTCGAGGTCCACCGGGGCGGCGGCCAACGGCTCGGCGTCGACCTCGACGTCGGCCACCGGTTGCGCGGGGTCCGTCGACTCGCCCGCCAGCACGGTCACCCCGTCACCACAGCGCGCGACGACCGCCATGACCTCGTTGTCCGCGTGGGCCAGCGTGACGAGCAGTTCGGCGCGCGACAGGTTGGGGACCGCGACCGCCCGCCCGCGCAGCCGTCCCCCGCGCAACGTCATGGGTGCGCCGGGCAGCCGAGACCCTTTCGAGTGGACCGCCAGGGTGGCGACGGCGCCGCCGGCGATGTCGGCGAGCACCGAGTCGAGGCCGCTGGCCCGCAACGCGCCCGCGGCGAGCCCGACGCTGCTGAGCAAGGGGATCGGCGCGATCGCGGCGCCGCATTCCTCGAGGACGACGGCCAGCTCGACGGGCCCGTAGTCGGTAGCTTCGGGGGCCGCGAGCTCCGTCCAGCCGAGGTCGACCACCGTCTTCCACGGGGCGCGCCAGCGCTCGGGATCTACCATCGCCTGACGGGCGGCATCGGGCGGACACTCGGTGCGCAGGATGCCGCGCACGGTGTCGCGCAGCGACAGCTGCTCCGAAGTCAGACCGACATCCATAAGACCCCTAACATAATAAAAATAGTAAACTAGCGCCGCTGTTGCAATCGGCGCGAGCATAGGTGGGCGCATGGTCGACTGGTATCTGTTCCTGCCCCAAGTACGGTTGTCGGCCGCCGACATCACGGAGCGGACGCTTCATGCCGAGGCCTGCGGTTTCGACGGAGTGGCGTTCATCGATCACCTCGAGGCGCCCGGCTTGCCCGACGAAACCATTTGGGAGGCAATGGGCATAGCCACCTGGGTGGCCGCCAAGACGGAGCGGCTGCGGATCGGCCACCTGGTGCTGTGCGACGCGTTCCGGCATCCGGCCGTGCTCGCCAAACAAGCCGTCACCCTCTCGGACGCGTCGAACGGCAGGTTCGACCTCGGCCTCGGCGCGGGCTCCTGGCCCGCCGAATTCACCAGATTCGATGTGGGTGAGCCGGATTCGAAGGCCAGGGTCGCACAGCTCGGGCGCCATATCGAGCTGATCCGGCAGTACTGGGGCGACGTGCCGGGGGAGGCCGCGCAGGTCCCGCGCAGGTCCCACCCGATACCGCTGCTGCTGGGCGGCACCGGACCCCGGATGATGGAACTCGTTCGTAAATACGCGGATTGGTGGAATCTGCCGGCCAACCATCTCGACAAATTGCCCAAGCTGGCCCCCGCCGCGGGCACGGCGCGCGTGTCGATGCAGCAGATGGTGGGATTTGTCCGGACAGGCAGCGATCCGGACAAGGTGCGCGAGGTGAGCACCCGGCGATTCGGCAACCTGGGCTCGGGACTGGTCTGCGGTGATGCCGACGAGCTGATCGCGCACTTCGGCGGTCTGGCCGCCCAGGGCGTCGAGCGGTTCTACGTGTGGTTCGCCGATTTCGCCGCGCCGGAATCCCTGCGCGAGTTCGGCGAGTCGGTGATCAAGGGGTTCGTTGGCGCCGGCGGCGGGCTTCCGTAGGCACGACCGGCGGCCGCGCGTACGGACCGCGCTGCACGGCCGACAGCCGGATCTCCGGCAGGTCGACCGACGGGTCGACGGTGTCCAGCCAGGCGACCGCCTCGGCGACGTCGGACACCTGGATCGCGTACATCTCGAAGGGAACGTCCTGCAGCATCTCGGTTTCCACCGGGCCGGGCGTGACGATGTGCACGGCGATCCCGTCACGGTCCACCTCGAGCGCGAGGGCGCGGGCGAACGCGTTCATGCCGGCTTTCGACGCGGAGTAGGCGGTGCGGGCCATCATCGGCTCATGCGCCGCCGACGACGAGATGAACACGAACCGTGAGCCCGCGCGCATCCGGGGCAGGGCGGCGGCCGTCACCACGAAGCAGGAATCCAGGTTGGCCGAGATGATGTCGCGCCACTGATCGAATGTCTGCTTGCGGGCGTACGTTCCGCCGAGGGTGCCGGCCGCATGCACGACGAGGTCGATCCGCTCCAAACCGCTAATGGCAGAAGCGAATCCGTCGGGATCGGACGCGTCGGCGACGATGTGGCGCGCACCGAGCTCGTCAGCGGCCGCGCGGAGCGGGGCCTCGCGCCGCGCCGAAAGCACCACGTCGTAACCGAGCTCGCTGAGCTTGCGGGCGCATCCCTTCCCGATCCCGCCGCTGCCGCCGGTGACTAGTGCGGTTCGCATCGACGTCAGGGGCGCCGGACGTCCCGCGGGCGCGCCAATGCCTGCGGCGACAGCGCATGGATGCGTTGATCCGGCCGGCCCGACAGCACGTAGGTCTGCGCGTCGGCGAGATGGCGGCCCGCGATGCGGCGGGCGCGGTCGACGTCACCCTCCGCGATGGTGTCGGTCAGCTTGATGTGGGTGGCTAGCACGGCGCGGCGCTGCGTCAGCGAGGGGTAGGTGCCGCGCGCCGAGCTTTCGTCGGCCCACTGCTGCTCGTGGCTGGTCCACAGCGTCTCCAGGCTGCCGACCACCGCGATGATGGTGTGATTTCCGCAGCCGCGGACCACGAGATCGTGGAATTCACGGCCGATTTCGGTGAAGAGCCGCCCGTCGTCGAGGTTCTCCGCCATCGAGTCGTTGACCCGCTTGAGCTCCGGCACCAGCGTGTCCGCGCGGTCGGGGCGCTGGGCGGCCAGCGCGGCGCAGGCGGGTTCGAGTTCCCGCAGCGCGAAGCCCAGGTCGGCCACCTGGACGGACTCGCTCTGCAGCAACAGGCCGAGCATGTAGGCCGCGCTGGTCTTCGCGGGCGCGTGCACCACGGCGCCGCCGCGGTTGCCCCGCCGGACCGAAACCAGGCCCTCGGTTTCCAGGATCCGCAGCGCCTCGCGCAGCGAGACCAGGCTGACGTTGAACTGCTCGACGAGCACCTCCTGGCGCGGCAGCAGATCGCCGTCGGCGAGCTCACCGTCGATGATCTGACGGCGCAACTCGTCGGCTACGATTTCGGCGATCCGCGGCGCCGACAGTCGGCGACGGGCGTCTTGGCCAATTCCCAGGGCGGTCATCCAATCCTCGCGCGTGCTCGACTGGCTTAGCTATTTTAGCAGTAATGGTATAAATAGCCGCGTGAGGCGCGAGCCCGACAGCCGGCCGACCCCGCTCGACGGATTGCGTGTCGTCGAGGTCAGCGACCGGATAGCCGGCGACTACTGCGGCAAGCTGCTCGTCGACGCCGGGGCGCAGGTGCGCAAAATCGAACCGCCGCAAGGGGATTGGCTGCGGCGGTACTCGGCCAGCTGTTCGCCCGTGCCGGACGGCGAGCCGTCCCCGTTCTTCAGCTACCTCAACGCCGGCAAGCGCAGCCTGACCGTCGCGGCGGACTCCGAACGCTATCGCGCCGAGCTGGCCGGTGCCGACGTCGTGGTGGTCACCGCGGGCCGGTTAGGGGCCGCGGCGCTGGGCATCGACCCGCAGCGGCTACTGGCCGATTCGCCGCGGGCGATCGTCGTCACGATCTCCGACTTCGGTTGGACCGGACCCTATGCCGAACGCGCCGCGAGCGAATTCACGTTGCAGGCGTGGGCCGGCTCGCCCGGCTTTCGCGGCGACCCGGACGGGCCACCGATTGCGATCGGCGGTGACCTGGGGGAGTACATGGGCGGCGTCTACGCCGCGTTCGGCGCGCTGGCCCTGCGTCGGCGAGTCGAGCGTGGCGGCACTGGCGAGCATCTCGACCTGTCGATGCTCGAGGCGATGACCGCGATGCAGAGCAGCGAATGGTTGCATTCACAGCTGCTGCGCGTTCCGCCCGTCCGCCGCACGTTGGAAGTGCCCTCGATCGAACCGGCCAAGGACGGCTACGTCGGCATCACCATGGTCACCGGGCAGCAATGGCTGGACTTTTGCGCGATGGTGGAGTGCCCCCAGCTGGAGGAGATCGAACAGCTGCGGTTTCAGATCGGCCGGTGGGCCTACCGCGACCTGATCCGCGAACACATCGGACCGTGGCTGGCCGAACGCACCGTGGCGGAGATCGTCGAACTCGGTCAGCTGTTCCGGTTGCCGATCGCGGCGTTGGGCAACGGCTCCACCATTCGCGACCTGGAGTACGTGCGGGAGCGCGGGGTGTTTACGCCCAACCCGGCCGGCTTTCACCAGCCGCGCCCGCCGTGGCTGATGGCGGCGTGCGCGCCCGCGCCGCTGGGTGCCACCCCGGCGCCGGGTGAGGCCAACGACGAACCGGCCTGGGAGAGAAGCGAATCCGATCCCGTGCCCACTTCACGGGGTCTGCCGCTGGAGGGCCTGCGGATTGTCGACCTGACGGCGTTCTGGGCCGGGCCGGCCGCGACCCACCTGCTGGCCGCGTTCGGCGCCGACGTGGTCAAGGTGGAGTCGATCCAGCGGCCCGACGGCATTCGCTACTCGGGCGGGATGCGCACCGATGTGGACGACTGGTGGGAGTACGGCTGGGTGTTTCACGCGATGAACACCAACAAACGTTCCGTCACACTGGATTTGGGCTCGGATCGCGGACGCGAGCTGTTTCTGGATCTGGTAACCGGCGCCGACGTGGTGATCGAGAACTTCTCACCGCGGGTGATGGACCAGTTCGGCCTCACCTCGGACGTGCTGCTTAAGGTCAACTCGAAACTCGTCGTCGCCCGGATGCCGGCGTTCGGCCTGGACGGTCCGTGGCGTGAACGCGTCGGATTCGCCCCGACCATGGAGCAGATCGCCGGCCTGGCCTGGGTGACCGGGTTGCCGGAGGCCCCGCCGGTGACGCCGCGCGGGGCCTGCGATCCGCTGGCCGGCGTGCACGCCGCGTTCGCCGTGCTGGCCGCCCTGGATTTCGCCCAACGCACCGGCACCGGCCAGCTGCTCGAGCTGCCGATGCTGGAGACGGTGCTCAACGCCACCGCGATACAGGCGATCGAAGCCGAGGTGTTCGGGGTGACGCTGGGTCGGCGCGGCAATCGTGGTCACGGGGAGGCGATCCAGAACATCTACCGGTGCGCCGGCGACGACGACTGGATCGCCGTCACGGTGCGCGACGATCCGCAGTGGCAAGCCCTGGTCGACGTGATGGATCGTCCGGCCTGGTGCGACGAAAACCTGGCGACCGTGGCGGGGCGGCGGGAGCGGGCCGACGACATCGATCGCCGGCTGCGGGAGTGGTTCGCCGCGCAACCGCTGGAACCGACGGTGGAGCGGTTGGCCGGGGCGGGCGTTCCCGCCGCGCCAGTCGTATCGCCGTCGTTGGTGACCGAGAACCCCCAACTGCGCGACCGGGGATTCCTGGAGGCCCTGAACCATCCGAGCACCGGGCCGGGCCTGTATCCGTGTCCGCCGTTCGCGAAGCTGGCCGGCCAGGACAAGTGGCTGCTACGCCCGCCGCCGCGGCTAGGCGAGCACAATGGGGAGGTACTGCGCGATCTGTGTGGACTGACCGACGACGAGCTGGCAAACCTGGCCAGCGACAAAGTGATCGGGACCCGCCCGGCGGGCCTCAAAAGATAACGGTGAGGAGGTCGCCTGATGCGCGTTACGGTCGACGAGAACCTGTGTGAGGCCAACGGCTTTTGCGAATCGCTCGCCCCGGAGGTGTTCGAGCTGGGCGACGAGGACGTGGTGCAGATCGCGGACGGTCCGGTGCCGCCGCGGCTGGAGATCGATGTGCGCGCCGCGGTGGACCAGTGCCCCAAGGCCGCGCTGCGTCTGATCGACTGACGGGCTCGCCGCCGCGGCACTGAGCGGATTGGTCGACGGGACCGACTTCTTCGACATGCGCGCCGAGGATGTGGTGGTCGAGTACGTCATCACCGTCCCGGATTACCCGCGCCGCATCGGGTTTTCCATGTGAATACGCCTTTTTCCCGGCGCCCTCGCCCGACTGCCCCGCAAAGACACTTGGGCTCGCACCCTATTCATTTGCCCCTGTAAGGGCATTTTGAATGCTGGTCGGTCACGATCCGGGACAGCGTATCGAAAGACGTCCCGCTAGATGCCGAACGATGCCAATATCTGAGGAACGTAGGACAACAGTAGCTGAGGAACGAAGGGCAATATCTGAGGAAGGGCGTATAGGAAGATCAAAAATTCAAAAAATAGAATGAACCCGAGGAAGGCGCCGATGATCAGGAAGGGCGCGACAAATTGCACCACTGCGGCGCCCAGCATTGCCAACGACGGTGGGAGCGCCACGTTGATGGCCAGCACTAGCTGGTCGACGGCGTAAAGGCCGCTGCGCAGCAGGTGCAGACCCGTGGCGATGGCGGCATCGATGACGGGTCGCAAGGCCGCGGCGATAGCGCCCTCAATGTCGGCATAGGAGGACGCACCGGCAGTCAAGTGCTGCACAAACTGCTCCTGAAACGCCGCAGCCTGACCGGCCAGCGCCTGATAGTTCGCGGCGTGCTGGGAGAACAGGTGCGCGATACTCGTCGAGACCTCGTCGGCGGCGGCGGGTATCACCGCGACGGTCGGGGTCGCCGCGACCATGTGGGCCGCGTTGACGTTTGAGGCGATGGTTGCCAGGTCCCCTGCCGCCGCCGTCATTAGCTCCGGGTCCGCGATCACGTATGCCATCTCGCACCTCCTGGCCGCCCCCAGGATGCGCTCGACCTCAGAGATCGGTATCCGTAGTGAACTACTGCTTTTGGCATCTGGCGGTACTGCTTTTGGACGTGGACGCCTTCGGTGGGCCTGGTGAAAGCTGATCGCGCGCCTATTCATGCTGGGCGCAGCCCGGTCAGAAACGGTTCGTTTCGCCACTGGGTTAGCCCGTAGCGCCACGAACTCAGCCTCCGGGATATATGTCCATACAAATAAGTGCCGTGGCTCAACGCCCCGTCGCTTAGCCGAAGTTGGAGTCGCGGATCGACGTGTCGAAAGGTGGTCAGAAGTTCGCGGTGAGTCCCCTAAAGTCCCCACGCGGCGAGGGCGGAAAATATCATATTGTTAACGTACGGCAAATACTGGACCAGCAGGATTATCAGAATCAACCACGCGAGAAAGAAGAGGGCAAAGGATAAAAAGGCAACGGGAGTCAAACCGTTAATTATCAGCTGGGTCAAAAAGGCTATTGGCGAATTAAGGAATTGGCTGAGTAATGCGGTCGCATTGCTGGTAAACGAGCCCACGATCGGCTGCAACTCCACGGCATTGGCGGCCTCCGCGGCCACATACGCGCCCGCGCTTGCAATCAAGTGCTGCACGAACTGGTCGTTAAACGCCGCCGCCTGACCGGCCAGCGCCTGATACCGAGCAGCGTGCTCCGAGAAGGCGCGGGTGATTGCCGCCGACACCTCATCAGCCGCTGCGGGCACCAGGGCGGTGGTCGGAGCAGCCGCCACCATATGGGCCGCGTTGACGTTCGAGCCGAGGGCTGCCCAATCTGTTGCAGCCGCCGTCATCATCTCCGGCGCCGCGATCACATACGCCATGTCTGTCCTCCCACTTGGTCGTCTGCAGAAACCCTCGTGGCTAGGCGAAAGTATCGCGCCACTTCTCAGGTCACTCCTGAGTAGTCACCTACTCGATTAGCACTCGATTAGTGGGTTTCCTCCCGGCATCGCCGAGAACAGGCCGGCCCCGAGGAGAGCAGGGGCGGCCCGGTGATGGCGGAGGCCCACCTGGCCGGCAGGCTCCGCAATACCGCTCCGGTGATGAAGACGAGGTCAGGTGCAAATACCTGGACCCGCTGGCGGTGTTCGCCGCGTTCGGTGACGCGTCCGCGACTGAACGGGATGAGAAAGCCTCCAATTGATAGCGCATGCGCTATCAAATCCGGAGTAGGTCACATGCCCTGGACAGAGCCGCGCTCGATTTGGGGATGAGTGACTCACGAACCGATCGCGCCGGTGCTATCAAATCCGGCGTGGGCGATTATTCGCCTCGCGGCAGGCACTCCCGGCCGGAGCGCTCTCCCAGCGAGATCGCCATCTCGTCATAGATCGACATGTTGGTGAGCAGGTTCGGATGGGCCACCTTGGCCGGACCGAGGGCGATGTCGTCGCAGCGCAGCAGCAGTTCGTCGAAGACCGCGCGGAGTTCCGCGCGCGCCAGCATGGCGCCCAGGCAGTGGTGCGGTCCGCCGCCCCCGAACGCCACGTGCGGGTTGGGCTGACGCCCGATGTCGAAGGTGAACGGTGAGGGGAACGCCTCCTCGTCGCGGTTGGCCGAGCGCAGCATGGACACCACCCGCTCGCCCTTCGCGATGTGCTGGCCGTCCATCTCGACGTCGACCTTGGCGGTGCGCGTCCAGTAGGCAACCGGTGACGCCCAACGCAACACCTCCTCGACGGCGCTCGGCCGCAGCTCCTCCCGCGCCCGGTACCGCTCGATCTGCTCGGGGTTCTCGGCGAACGCCTGCAGCCCAAGCGCCAACGCGTTCTTGGTGGTGTCGCTGCCGGCGAATGTCAGCACGAAGAAAAAGAACTCGAGTTCGTTGGCGGGCAAGCTGAATTCCTCGCCGTCCTCGCCGGTGATCACGGCGGAGGCCAGTGTGCTCCAGATGTCATCGGTGGGATGGCGCCGCTTTTCCGCGGTGAGCTCCATCGCGTACCCGAAGATGGTGGCGTAGAGATCGGTGTAGTCCTGAAAGGTCGGCCGGGCCCCGGGCGCATTGGCTTTCAGGATGCCGTCCAGGCAATCGAAGATTCGCGGCCGGTCTTCTTCCGGTATGCCGATGATGTCGCCGATGACCGTCATCGGCAGCGCGTCGGCGACGTCCTCGATCCAATCGCCGCCGCCCTCGGCGAGTAGGCGGTCAATCATCCGCGCGGCGCGCGCCCGGATGCCGTCCTCGAGTTTGGCGATCGCCCGCGGGTTGAACGCGCCTGCGATCAGCTTGCGGCGCTTGTTCAGATCCGGCGGGTCCATGTTGATGATCGTCGGGTACGACGAGAACATTCCGACCGGCTGGATGAGCGGGCCGTCGACCGCGGTGAAGGAATCGGTATCACGATGCAGGCGCACCGCGTGCCGATGCTTGGTGGCCACCCAGAATTCACGGTGGACCGTCTTGGAAAAGAGCTGAGTGACGCCCGGGGTCATCTCGTGCCGGAACAGCGGACGGGAGCGTCGCAATTCGGCGAACAGCTCGTCGGGAAAACCGTTGCGCCACAAGGCAAGATCGGATAGATCCACCGCCGCAGCCGTCATCTGAACCCCGCTTCTAGCGCAATGCGGGACCTTAACGGCGCCGCGTTGACGTTCAATGCTTAAGATAGTAAAAATAGAGCCTATCGTCGAACCCGCTGGGAGGGGTCGTGACGGATACAATTTCGGACTCGGCATCAGAGTCGGCCGCAGATCCTTCGGAGCGTGAGTTCGGGCAGGCCGGCATCGCGCTGTCTACCTACCGGTTCCCGACGGGCTGGTTCATCGTCGCGTTCGGCTCGGACCTGCCTCCCGGGGAGGTCAAGCGCGCGCACTACTTCGGCGAGGAGTTGGTGCTCTTCCGCACCGAATCCGGCCAGGTGCACGTGATGGACGCTTACTGCCAGCACCTCGGCGCCAACCTCGGCGTCGGCGGCACCGTCGAGGGCGAGAACATCGTCTGTCCCTGGCACGGCTGGCGGTGGCGCGGCGACGGCACCAACGCCTTGATCCCCTACAGCAAGATCGGCTGCAAGAACAACGTCCGCATCCGCACCTACCCGAGCATGGAGTGGTACGGGTTCATCCTCGCGTGGCACGAGCGGCACGGGCGCGCGCCATATTGGCAGCCGCCGGTGCTGCCCGAGCTGGAGACCAACGAGTACTACCCGCTGCACCCGCACACGCAGATGCTCAACCGGGTCAAGGTGCACCCGCAGATGATCATCGAGAACGCCGCCGATCCCTACCACGTGCAGTACGTGCACAAGGCCGCCAATCCCGCCACCACCTCGTCGTTCGAGGTCTCCGGATACCACCTGCACGCCACCGTCAACGCCCATTTCGGCGGCGGCCGCGCCTCGACCTGGCTGACCCCGAACGGGCCGGTCGACGCCAAGATCATTTACGACAACTACTCGTTGGGATTGGGCCTGGTTCGCTTCCCCAGCGAGCTGGTGGCCACCGTGCAGGTGACCGGGCAGACGCCGGTCGACGAGGACTACACCGACTACTTCTACACGCAGGCTTCGATCCGCGAGCCCGGCGACACCGGCGACGCACCCACCGGCCGCGCCGCCAAGTTCCTGGCATTGCAGCAAGAGGTCATCAAGCAAGACTTCTTCACCTGGGAGAACATGAAATACCTCGAAAAGCCCAACCTGGCACCCGAAGAGGCGCACGACTATGCCGCCCTTCGCCGCTGGGCGCACCGCTTCTACCCGGGCCCGCAGCCCTCGCCGTCCGACTTCGGCTACACGGCCGACGGCGAACCCGACCCGGCGGCCGCGAAAGCCTGATGCCGGGACCGTCGGATTTCGGCGTCGACAGCTTCACCGTGCCGGCCGTCCTGGATCGGCGAGCGGAACAGCACCCCGACCGAGTGATGATGTCGATCGCCGGCGTGGACGTGACGTTCGAGCAGATGCGCCGGCGATCCCGCGCGGCGGCGCACGTGTTGGCCGGTTTAGGCGTCGGACCCGGCGATTGCGTGGCGCTGTTCACCGCCACCTGCCTGGAATGGGTGTACTTCTGGCTGGGCGCGGCGCGCATCGGCGCGGTCAGTGCCGCGGTGAACGCCGCGAACAAGGGCGATTTCCTGCTGCACACGCTGCGGTTGTCGCGGGCCAGGGTGATTCTCACCGACGCCGAGCGCCGGCCCCGGGTCGACGAGGTCGTCGGGCAGCTGGACACGGTGACCGGCGTTGTGGTGCAGGACGATTCGCTCACCGCCACGTTGCACCTCGACGCCGACGTTCCGGTGACCGAAAGCCCCCTCGGCCCGGCCGACGTGGGCGTGTTGTTTTTCACCTCCGGCACCACAGGGCCGTCGAAAGCGGTTGCCACGACGTGGCATTACCTGTTCTCGGTCGCCGCTACCGCCGCCGCCGCGTGGGAATTCGGCCCGGGGGAGGTGCTGTGGACGGCGATGCCGCTCTTCCACCTGAGCGCGGCGCCCAGCGTGCTGGCACCGATGCTGGTCGGCGGAACGACCGTGTTGGCCAAGGCGTTTCATCCCGGCGAGGTCTGGGACGACATCCGCGCCCGCGGGGCCAGCGGTTTCGCCGGTGCCGGCGCCATGGTGTCGATGCTGCAGAACCTGCCCCCGGATCCTCGTGACGCGCAGCTCCCGCTGCGGTTCATCTCCGCCGCACCCATCGACGCGGATGCCTACCACGAGATCGAAAAGCGTTACGGCTGCCGCATCGTCACGATGTACGGCATGACCGAGGCCTTTCCGGTCGCCGTCAAGGGCGTGTCCGACGAAGGCGTGCCCGGGACCTCGGGCCGGCCCAATCCGAATTTCGAGGTGCGCATCGTCGATGAGCGCGGCGACCCGCTGCCGCCCGGCGCAGTCGGAGAGATCACCTGCCGTCCCAGACACCCGCATGTGATGAGCGAGGGCTACGTGGGCGAGGGCTCGCGGGTGGAGCCGCACCCGGAGTGGTTTCGCACCGGCGATTTGGGCCGACTCGACGCCGACCGAAACCTGACATACGTCGACCGCATCAAAGACTCGTTGCGCCGGCGAGGCGAAAACATCTCCTCGGTCGAAGTGGAGGCCGTCGTCATGCGCCATCCCGCGGTGGCCGAAGCCGCAGCGGTCGGGGTGCCCAGCGACTTGGGCGAAGACGACATCCTGTTGATCGTGACGCTGCGCCCCGGGGCGGGCCTGGACTACGCGGAGTTGCTTGACTTCTGCACCACCCGGATGCCGTACTTCTGCGTCCCGCGATTCGTCGAGGCGGTGGATGAACTGCCCAAGAACGTCATCGGACGAGTGCGTAAAGACGTGTTGCGCGCTCGCGGACTGGGTCCGGGCGCCTGGGATCGTGAGAAAGCGGGGTATATCGTTCGCCGGTAAGTTACGTTAATGTTACGTAATCGTCGGTAAGTTAATTTATTGTTACGTAACTACCCCTTATTGGGCGTCGTCCAGAGAGGCTGCACAGCACATGACCATGACCTATCAGGAACAGCAGATGCTCCAGGCCGCCACAGCCCGCGCTGCCATCCTGGATCTGACCGCCCGGCACAACAGGGCCTACTCCGACGGTGACCGCGACCGCTGGATCGCCACGTTCCGCCACGCCGGCGCGAGCTACACCCGCGATGGCGACCTGTTCACCGACCTGCGCGCGGCCTTCGACGGCGGCGACGGGCAGCGCCTGGTCACCCTCGACCACGAGATCCGCGTCGACGGCATCAACGCGAGCATGCGTTGCGTCGCGGTGCTGTTCGCCGCGATGTACGGCGACACCACCCTGCGGGCCACCGGAACGTACCGGGACACGCTGATCTACGAGCGCGGCGCCTGGTACTTCACTTCCCGTGCGCTCGAATGGGATTCGGTGCCCAGCCGGCACCCGCTCGTCATGTGAGTGCGGATCACGACCTCAGCTACCAGCTAGCCTTTGGTAGCTACGAAGACGCGCTGCGCATGGTCGGCGCGACGAGCGAACCCCGCACCGCTGCGACCCCGGTCAGCGGCGCACGCATCCAGCTTTTTGCCGCGATGGTCCACGACGGGAACCGATCGTATTGGGATGCGGAGTTTGCCCGGGAGACGTGGGGCGGGCTGCTCGCCCCGCCGGCCCTCCTGATGGGTTGGCTGATCCCGCCGCCCTGGCAGCCGACGGGCAGGCCGCCCGCGGCCTCGGTGGTGCTGCGGGTGCCGCTGCCCGGCACCACGTTCATCAACGCGGCCAACGACGTTGAGTTCCTGCGGCCCATCGTCGAGGGGGACGTGCTCACCGCCGTCGAGGAGCTGGTGTCCGTGTCACCGGAGAAGCGGACCCGGCTGGGGGTCGGTCATTTCGTCGAGACGCTGGAGACCTATACCCGTCAGGACGGCGCCGTGGTGGCCACGTGCCGAAACACCTTGTTCCGGTTCACCCCGGATGGCGCGTCGTGACCGACCTGGACTGGAACACGATCGAGGTCCCCGTTGACTTGCCGGAGGTGGTCGATCACATCAGCTATCAGCGAGTGGTCGAGAACGCCGGGGCGACGTGGGACTATTTCCCGGGGCATTTCGACCCGAGTTACGCCCAAAATCAAAGCAACCCAACGATTTACGTCAACACCATGCACCTCGCGGGGTTCGCCGACCGGGTCGCCACCGACTGGGCGGGCGCGAGCAGCCGCGTGGTGCGCCGCTCGATGCGGCTGGTCGGCTCGGTGTACGCGGGTGACACGATGATCGGGCGCGGGCGGGCGCTGGCCAAGCGGCGGGATGCCTCGGTGGATCCGCCGCGCTGCCTTGTTGACATCGAGATCCAGGTGACCAATCAGCATGGCGCCCTGTGCTGTCCGGTCGAGCTCACGCTGCAGATGCCCGAACGCCGTGGCGATAGATGACGTGGCCGAACTGCACCTCGCGGCGTGCCGGCGGTTCAGCGAGGCGGTCGCCGCGGCGGAGGGCAGGTGGGATCGTCGCTCACCGTGCGATGCCTGGGACGCCCGAGGCGTGCTCGAGCACGTGATCGGCTTTCACGACGTGCTTCTCCTGCGGCCCCTCGGGCTGAAACCCGACCGGCCCCGGGACGATCCGCGGGCGCGTTGGCAATTGACCTATGACTCGCTGACCGGGGCGCTCGAATCCGGTAGCGCGACGCGGCTTGACGCCTACCGGCTGATGCCGAACCTGACCCGCGATGTCGTGGTGCACACCTGGGACCTCGCCCGCGCGGTGGGCGCCGACGATCGGCTGGATCCCGACTGGTGCCAAAGGTTTTACGCCGCCTTGCCGCCGGAGAGCCGGGAGCTGACCGCGTCGGGAATGTTCAAGGCGCCGGTGGCGGTGAATGGCGAAATCGACGTGCAGGCAAGGCTTCTCGCGCAACTGGGCCGCGACCCCGCGTGGCGACTGCCCGGGCTATAGCGGCGGCAGCTTGCCCTTGCACACCAGCGTCTGAAGCTCGACGTACTCGTGCAGGCCCTCGGGTCCGAACTCGCGTCCGATGCCCGATTGCTTGAAGCCGCCGAACGGGGCGCCGATGTCGAGGGTGTACATGTTGATGCCGTAGGTGCCGGTGCGGACCCCGGCCGCGACCTCCAAGCCGTGGGCGATGTCGGAGGTCCACACCGAACCGGCCAGACCGTAGTCGCTCTCGTTGGCGATCCGGATGGCGTCGTCCTCGTCGCGGTAGCGCAGCACGGTCAACACCGGTCCGAAGATCTCCTCCCGGGCGATGCGCATGTCGTTGGTGGCGTCGGCGAACAGCGTCGGCCGCACGTACCAGCCGCGCCCCGACGGACTGTCTTCGCCGCCGAGCACGACGCGGGCCCCCTCGGTCTTGCCGGAGCGGATGTACTCCTGCACCCGACGTTGTTGCCGTTGCGCCACAAGGGGTCCGATGTCCGTGGCCTCGTCGGCCGGATCGCCGACATTGAGCGCCGACATCATCTCGCCCAGCGCGTCGACGACCTCGTCGTGCCGCCGGTCGCTGACCAGGATGCGGGTTTGCGCGACACAGGCCTGGCCGTTGTTCATCAGGCCGGCGGTTTTCAGCCCGGCCACCGTCTTGCCCACGTCGGCGTCGTCGAGAATGATCGCCGCCGACTTGCCGCCCAGCTCCAGGCTGTAGCGCTTCAGCTGCTCGCCGCACAGCGCGGCGATCCGGCGCCCGACGGCGCTGGAACCCGTGAAAGCGATCTTGTCCACACCGGGATGGCGGACCAGCGCCTCGCCGATGTCGGGTCCGCCCGGCAGCACCGAGACCACCCCGTCGGGCAGGTCAAGTTGTTCGATCATCTCGGCCAACCACAAAGCGTCCAAGGGCGTTTCGGGCGCGGGCTTGATAATCACGGTGCAACCGGCGATCAGCGCCGGGATCAGCTTGGGCATGATCAGGAACTGCGGCACGTTCCACGGCACGATCGCCCCGACCACCCCGACGGGTGCCCGGCGCAGGTGCACTTCCCCGAGCACGCCCTGGCGGCGCTCCGTCCAGGGAAAGTCGCGCGCGGCGGCCAGGGAGAGATGGATCAGCGAGGCAGCGGCGGCGCCTTGACCCAGCCGGCTGAAACTGCGCGGAGAACCCATCTCGTCGGTGATCAGGTCGGCCATCTCCTCGATGTGGCCGCCGTAGATCCCGGCGAGCTGCTCGACTTTGGCCATCCGATCGGCGTGGGTCATGCGGGGCCAAGGGCCGCGGTCGAAAGCGCTTCGCGCGGCGGCGACGGCGGCATCGACGTCCTCGGGCCCGGCCACCTGGACGTGGCCGACCGGTTCTTCGGAGTGCGGCGAGATCACGGCAAGCTGCTGTGGGTTGGCGGGCTTGCGCCACTGCCCCCCGATGAAGAGTTCGTTGTAGGAACGATGGCCGGGATTGTCTGTCATCGGGGCACTTCCTCGGGGAATGGGACCGCGACCGCAATTTCGCTATTGACGCTAACATAGTGAAAAAAGCAGGATGGCGCCGTGGCAAGGAAGCGACATGGATAGCGACTGGCGCACTTACCCGTTCCGGTTGGTTCCGGGCGATCCCCAGCTGGACTTCCCCGCCGCCGAAGGCGAACACGCCGATCAGGAGTCGGACACCTGGTTCATCGCCGGGCAGCTCGATGCCGCCGAAAGCGGCCGCTCGTTTGCCTTCCTGACCATCTTCAACAAGAACCGGCCGGGTGGAACGGTCGTCGCGGATTTCTACACGATGGCGCTGTTCGACCTGGACACCGGTGACTACGGCACCTACACGGACTACGACATGCCGCCGGCGAACATGGAGCCGGGGGCCCAGCGCAAGCTGAGCATGGCGCCGGGTTACCTCGACCTGAGCTACCACAGCGGCGCGGGAACCGCGTCGTGGGGCGCCTGCCGCAACGGCGACGGGGAACTGCTGCCGTTCACGTACCGCGTCAGCCTGGTGGGCGAGGACCACGCCGGCCGGCCGATGCGCCTCGACCTTGCCGTAACCCCAACGCGCGCACCGACACCGGTGGGTGCGTCGACCTACAACGGGAAGATCGTGTGCTTCGGCCAAAGCGACACGTACTCGTACTTCCAGACCGGAATGGCGATGACGGGAACGCTGCGCTGGGGAGACGTCGTCGAGCAGGTCTCCGGCAGCGGCGGGCACGTCGACCGGCAGTGGTTCCCGAAGTACGCCGGCGGCGGGGGGAGCGGGGGAGACCCCCGGGCGAGGTCACACGAGTGGCGGACCATCAACTTCGACAATGGCGTGGACCTGAGCATCTGGCGGCAGTTCGACCGCACGAACGGCAATGCGCTGCAACCGTTTACCGGTGTCACGACCAGCTACCCCGACCCGGCCGCGCCGCCCGACTGCGCGGAGGACGTCGAGATCACGATCCACAGCTACGTCCGGTGGCCGAACGTGGTGCGTCCGCTGGTGCGGCCCGTCGCGTCGGCTCGGTACATGCCGGACCGCCACCGGATCCGCTGCGCCACACTGCAACTCGACATTGTCGGGGAGCCGCTGGTGGCGGCTCCGGCGCACGGCCTGCCGATCGAGTACATGGAAGGTCCCTACCGTTACCACGGGACGCTGTGGGGCAAACCGGTGACCGGGTTCGCCTTCAACGAGCGCTCGCTAGCGCTGTATCGCGATTGGGAGTTGGTCGAGGTGCTGGCGACGACCGTCGCGAACGTGGAACCGACCGCCCCGGAGCTGCAGGCGATCGTCGACCGGGTGGTTCCACTGGTCGCCGCCGGCCGTCGCGGCGAGGCGGTCGAACTGCTGAGTGGCGCGGCTCTCGTCGAAAATGACCTGCTGGCAACGATTCTCGAAGATCTGATCGCCGTCTTGTCCGAGCAGAACTGAGGGATTCCACGTCGAGCCTGTAAATTCGCAGGCGTTCACTCGCGCTTTCGCTGCAAATTTACAGGCTGGTCGCGAGCGCTTGTGCCCAAGTGATGTGGCGGTGCTGCAGCCCCGGTTCGTTGCGGCCGAACACCAGGTGATCCCGGGCGCCCGACTCGAGGTTGGCCTGCAGGCCCTCGGCCAGCCGGTAGTCCTCGTCGCGGACCGTGGCGTGGGCGTATTCGAAGACGGCTCGAGCGCCGGCGGCGACGGACTCGTCGGACAGGTCCAGCGGTGTCGAGTTCTGGTGCACGGTGATCGACCGACCGGGCCGGTCGCCCGGATAGATGCGGAAGAGCTCGCCGTTGGCGATCGTCACGGACAGCACGATGTTCGGGAACAGCGCGTAGATCACGACCATGTTGTGGAACGGGTCCCATTGGTCTTCGGGAATATCGTCGAGGCCCAGGATCGTGTTCAGCGGGAAGATCAACCGGTGATGGGGGCCGTAGGAGTCGAACACCGTGCAGTTGCTGCGGGCGATGGTGGCAAAGGTTTGTCGGTGCACGGTGGCGAAATGGTAGTTCTCCGCGAAGGTGTCGGCCGCCAGCTTCCAGTTGATCGGAAAGTCGAGCACCTTCTCGCCCAACGGCGACCACCGGCCGATGCCCCAGGAATCGAGCTCTTCGGCCAGCGGCCCCAGATGCGCGGCGACGTCCAAGGTCGCGCCGGGATCCAAAGCGAGCCAAAGGAATCCGGCATATTCGGCGGCCGGCAGCTCCGTCAAACCATCGGACTTGACGGTCGCCGTCTCCGATGGGCGCCGACCCGCTGCGCCCGGCTTCGCCGCGCTTGCGATCGACGCCTCCGCTGACGGGCGCCGACCCGCTGCGCCCGGCTTCGCCGCGCTTGCGATCGACGCCTCCGGGAACCCCTCATGTCCCGGAAGCGCCACCAAGCGCCCCGTGTTGTCGTACGTCCACGCGTGGTAGGGACACGTGAACCGCTTCGCCATGCCGCACCCCGTTGCGACCTGCGATTGACGGTGCAGGCAGACGTTGTCGAACGCCTTGACCGCACCCGCCGACGTGCGCGTCAGCAGGATCGATCGACCCATCACCGTCTTGGTGCAGTACGCGCCCGGAGCCGGCAGCTCCGAGACGTAGCCGACCAACTGCGGGCTGGCCAGCAGCATGGCCCGATCCCGTTCGTGCCGCTCGACCGACGTGTAATCCCGTGCGTCCACCCGATGCTGCGACGGCGCGAGGTCGGTCGTCTTGTCACGCGCCAGCTTCAACGCACGCCGCGTCAGGTCGACGAGCTGGTCACGCTCCATATGCCCAGTACAGACCTTGTGACAGTTGTAAGGTCAAGCCGTGGCTGAGCAGTTGCTGATCGGCGACGTTGCGGCCCTGACCGGAATCGCAGCGGGCCGCATCCGCCACTACGAGAAAATTGGGTTGCTGCACGCCGAATACCTGAGCAACGGCTACCGCGTCTTCGACGTCGACCAGGTGCTCGAGCTGCTGCGCATCGACCTGATGAGAAGCCTCGGCGTCGGCATCAACGACATCCAGCGCTTGCTCGACGGGGGCCAGACCACCCTGGCCGAGCTGCTCGACGAGCACCGCACCCTGCTGGTGCGCGAGCGCGATCGGCTCGATCAGCTGATCGCGGCGATCGATGCCGCGACCGATACCGGCCCGTCCGGCCTCAACGAAGACATCCTGCGCAGGCTGGCGACGAGGCATCGTGACAGCATCGGCGTCATCGGCAGGCTCACCGCCCCGCTTTCCCCGTCCGTCACCGAGATGTACGCCCAGCTCTTTGACGGGTGGGAGCTGCCGGTTCCTGCTTTGTTCGGGCAGATGGCGTTGCCCCCGGCGGCCAGCACGCTGCTGGAGCAACTGGCCGAGACGCCGGGACATCAAGTGCTCTTCGACCGGCTGCGCAAACTCGCCAACGACGTGGTTGCGTTAGACGAAAGCGATTCCGCGGCAACAGAACTCGCGCGCACCTGGATCGACGCGCAAGTAGCCGATCCGTTGCCCGAAGACGTGGTCGGCGTGCTGCGGCGGGTGCAACCGTTGCTGGTGAACGACCCGGTGATGGTGCAGGGATTCCGGGCCTGGGCCGGATCCATAAGCCCGGCGGCCGCCCATTTCCTTGATGAGATCTCGCGGCAGACCGCCCGCCGCGGCCTGGAGGCCATCATCGTCATCGTGCTGCCTGGCGATGCGCCGAAGTGATGCATATGTGATCTTTGATGCTCAAGTGGTTGATGTGACAAGTGATATTCCTGTCGTACCCTGTGGCATGTGTCGGTCTCGCGCCGTGACGTGCTCAAATTCGCGGCCGCGACCCCGGGCCTGGTCGGGCTGGGCGTCGCGGCGGCATCGTTGCGGGCCGCACCGGCCTCAGCGTCACTGGGCACCCTGCTGGATTACGCGGCGGGGGTGATCCCAGCGAGCCAGATCCGGGCCGCCGGAGCGGTCGGATCCATTCGCTACGTCTCCGACCGCCGGCCGGGCGGCAACTGGATGCTGGGCAAGCCGATCCAGGTGGGTGAAGCCCGTGACCTGAGCAGCAACGGGCTCAAGATCGTCTCGTGCTACCAGTACGGCAAGGGGTCCACCGCCGACTGGCTAGGCGGGGCGGCCGCGGGGCTGCAACACGCGCAGCGCGGGATGCAGTTGCACGCCGCCGCCGGCGGTCCGGCGAACGCCCCGATCTACGCGTCGATCGACGACGACCCGTCGTACGAGCAGTACAAGCAGCAGATAGTCCCGTATCTGCGTTCCTGGGAGTCGGTGATCGGGCACGACCGCACCGGCGTGTACGCCAATTCAAAAACCATCGACTGGGCGCTGCACGACGGCCTCGGCTCGTACTTCTGGCAGCACAACTGGGGCTCGCCGAAGGGCTTCGCCCATCCGGCCGCGAGCCTGCATCAGGTGGAGATCGACAAACGAAGCGTCGGCGGGGTGGGGGTCGACGTCAACGAAATCCTCAAACCGCAATTCGGTCAGTGGGCCTAGGGTCCCCGCGGTCCAACTTCCAGCAAACACTCGTTCGCTCATTTTCAGCCGTCACGGGTCGGGCCGACGGGACTGACGCGGCGTCAACGGCGGTTAAGCGAGCCGATTTTTTTAACATAACGATTACATAACAATCGTGCCTTGATCAGGGCAGTTATAGCTACTCGACCGTAACCACCTGCATGCAGCAGGTTTGTTCGCCGCGCCCGCGCGGCCGGTTCAACCCGGTGTTACCCACGACACGGTTACCCGTGCGTAGAACTCACCAGTAACCGATCAACATGCAAAAAGGGCACTGATCCTTATGACACTCTTAGTACAGCCGATGCCGTCCGCCGCCCCGCTCGACCATTGGGGTGGCCCGCGACAGCACACCGGCCAGCCGTCCTCCGGCTGTGATTCGACGGGGAATCGACGTTATGACAACAGGCCCCCACCGTCGGGAACGGCCGAACGAAACCGAGACGTAAAGACGCATACAGGGGAGAGATAGAAGGTGACGATCCACGAGCACGACCGGGTGTCCGCCGACCGCGACGGGAACAGCCCGCACAGCGCCCATGCTCTGGTCGACCGCCTGACGGCCGGCGAGCCGTACGCCATCGCCTTCGGCGGCCAAGGCAGCGCCTGGCTGGAGACCCTCGAAGAGCTGGTGTCGTCGGCGGGGATCGAGTCCGATCTGGCAACGCTGGTCGGCGAGGTGGAACTGCTGCTCGAGCCGGTGGCCAAAGAGCTGGTCGTAGTACGTCCGATCGGTTTCGAGCCGCTGCGGTGGGTGCGCGCGCTGGCCGCCGAGGACCCGGTCCCGTCGGACAAGCATCTGACGTCGGCCGCGGTGTCGATCCCCGGCGTGCTGCTCACTCAGATCGCGGCGGCGCGTGCGCTGGCCCGGCAGGGCATGGATTGGACCGCCACGCCGCCGGTGGCCGTCGTCGGGCATTCGCAGGGCGTGCTCGCCGTCGAGGCGTTCAACGCCGGGGGCGCCCGTGACATCGAGCTACTGGCGCTGGCCCAGCTGATCGGCGCGGCCGGGACGCTGGTCGCCCGCCGCCGCGGGATCTCCGTGCTGGGGGACCGCCCGCCGATGGTCTCGGTGACCAACGCCGACCCCGAACGCATTCGCCGGCTGCTCGACGAGTTCGCCCAGGATGTGCGGACCGTGCTGCCCCCGGTCCTGTCCATCCGCAACGGCCGCCGCTCGGTCGTCATCACCGGCACCCCCGAGCAGCTCTCGCGCTTCGAACTGTATTGCCAGCAGATCTCCGATAAGGAAGAGGCCGACCGCAAGAACAAGGTCCGCGGCGGCGACGTCTTCGCGCCGGTCTTCGACCCGGTCCGGGTCGAGGTGGGCTTCCACACGCCGCGGCTGGCCGACGGCATCGACATTGTCGGGAGCTGGGCCGAGAAGGTCGGCCTAGACGTCGCGCTGGCCCGGAAACTGACCGAGGCCATCCTGGTGAGCGGCGTCGACTGGGTGGATGAGATCACGAGCGTTCACCAAGCCGGCGCCCGCTGGATTCTCGACCTCGGGCCCGGGGACATCCTGACCCGGCTGACCGCACCGGTGATCCGCGGCCTCGGCGTCGGCATCGTGCCCGCGGCGACCCGCGGCGGCCAGCGCAACCTCTTCACCGTCGGGGCGACCCCCGAGGTCGCCCGGGCCTGGTCGACCTACGCCCCCGGCGTGGTCCGCCTTCCCGACGGCCGGGTCAAGCTCTCGACGAAGTTCACCCGGCTGACCGGACGTTCGCCGATCCTGCTCGCCGGCATGACCCCGACCACCGTCGACGCCAAGATCGTCGCGGCTGCGGCCAACGCCGGGCACTGGGCCGAGCTGGCCGGCGGCGGGCAGGTCACCGAAGAAATCTTCGCCGACCGCATCGAGGAGCTCTCCGGACTGCTCGAGCCCGGCCGCACCTACCAGTTCAACGCCCTGTTCCTCGATCCCTACCTGTGGAAGCTGCAGGTCGGCGGCAAGCGGCTGGTGCAGAAGGCCCGCCAGTCCGGCGCGGCGATCGACGGCCTGGTGATCAGCGCCGGCATCCCGGACCTCGAGGAAGCCGTCGAATTGATCGACGAGCTCAACGACGTCGGCATCAGCCACGTGGTGTTCAAGCCGGGCACGGTCGAGCAGATCCGCTCGGTCATCCGCATCGCGACCGAGGTGCCCACCAAGCCGGTGATCATGCACATCGAGGGCGGCCGCGCCGGCGGGCACCACTCCTGGGAGGACCTGGACGACCTGCTGCTGGCGACCTATTCGGAACTGCGGTCGCGCCCCAACATCACCGTCTGCGTCGGCGGCGGCATCGGCACCCCGGAGCGGGCGGCCGAATACCTGTCCGGGCGCTGGGCCGAGGCCTACGGCTTCCCGTTGATGCCGATCGACGGCATCCTGGTCGGCACCGCGGCGATGGCCACGCTCGAGTCCACCACCTCGCCGTCGGTCAAGCGGATGCTGGTGGAAACCACCGGCACCGACCAGTGGATCAGCGCCGGAAAAGCCCAGGGCGGCATGGCTTCCAGCCGTAGCCAGCTCGGCGCCGACATCCACGAGATCGACAACAGCGCCTCGCGGTGCGGCCGGCTGCTCGACGAGGTCGCCGGTGACGCCGACGCGGTCGCCGAGCGCCGCGACGAGATCATCGCGGCGATGGCCAACACCGCCAAGCCGTATTTCGGCGACGTGGGGGAGATGACCTACCTGCAGTGGTTGCGGCGCTACGTCGAACTGGCCATCGGCGACGGCGATTCGACCGCCGACACCGCGTCCCCCGGCAGCCCCTGGCTGGCCGACACCTGGCGCGATCGTTTCCAGCAGATGCTGCAGCGCGCCGAAGCGCGTTTGCACCCAAAGGATTTCGGGCCGATCGAGACGGCCTTCGCCGACAGCGAGCTGCTGGAGAACCCCGAGGCGGCGATCGAGCTGCTGCTCACCCGCTACCCGGACGCCGAAACCGTGCAGCTGCACCCGGCCGATGTGCCGTTCTTCGTCACGCTGTGCAAGACCCTGGGCAAGCCGGTCAACTTCGTGCCGGTCATCGACAAGGACGTGCGGCGCTGGTGGCGCAGCGACTCGCTGTGGCAGGCCCATGACGCCCGTTACGACGCCGACCAGGTGTGCATCATCCCGGGCACCGCGGCGGTGGCCGGCATCACCCGGATGGACGAGCCCGTCGGCGAGCTCCTGGACCGCTTCGAGCAAGCTGCCATAGATGAAACACTGGCCGCGGGTGCGGAGCCCCGGCCGGTCACGTCGCGCCGGCGCGGCCGCGCGGACGTGACGGGACCGCTGGCCGTCGTGCTCGACGCGCCCGACGTGCAGTGGGCCGGCCGCACCACGACCAACCCTGTTCATCGGATCGCCGACCCGAACGACTGGCTGGTGCATGATGGACCGGAAAGCCAGCGTGCCACCCACTCCTCCACCGGGGCGCGGCTCGAGGTCAACGGCGACGGCGTCGTGCTGAGCGTGCCCGTGTCGGGCGCGTGGGTCGACATCCCATTCCGGTTGCCCCCCAACACCGTTGACGGCGGCGCCCCGGTGGTGTCCACCGAGGATGCCACCGCCGCCATGCGCGCGGTCCTGGCGATCGCCGCGGGCGTCGACGGGCCGGACCTCCTTCCCCCGGTCACCAACGGGACGGCCACCCTGACGGTGGACTGGGATCCCGAGCGGGTTGCCGATCACACCGGCGTCACGGCCGTCTTCGGGGAGCCGCTGGCGCCGAGCCTCACCACCGTGCCCGACGCGCTCGTCGGCCCCTGCTGGCCCGCCGTTTTCGCGGCCATCGGCTCGGCGGTCACCGATTCCGGTGTCCCGGTGGTCGAGGGCCTGCTGAGCCTGGTGCATCTGGACCACGCCGCCCACGTGGTCGGCACGCTCCCCACGGTACGGGCCCAATTGACCGTCACCGCAACGGCTTCGGGCGCCCTCGACACGGACATGGGCCGGGTGGTCCCGGTCTCGGTGTCTATTTCGGACGCCGACGGTGCGGTAATCGCCACGCTCGCGGAGCGTTTCGCGATCCTCGGGCGCACCGGCGCGGCCGAGCTCACCGATCCGGTCCGGGCCGGCGGGGCGGTGTCGGAGAATGCGACCGACACGCCGCGTCGTCGCCGTCGCGACGTCACGCTGACGGCGCCGGTGGACATGCGCCCGTTCGCGGTGGTGTCCGGTGACCACAACCCGATTCACACCGATCGGGCGGCCGCGCTGCTGGCCGGGCTGGAATCGCCGATCGTGCACGGCATGTGGCTGTCGGCTGCGGCGCAGCACGCGGCGACCGCGACCGACGGCAAGGCCCGCCCGCCCGCTCGCCTGGTCGGCTGGACGGCGCGTTTCCTCGGCATGGTGCGCCCCGGTGACGAGGTCGATTTCCGGGTGGATCGCGTCGGAATCGACCGGGGCGCCGAGGTTTTGGAGGTGGCCGCTCGGGTCGGTTCGGACCTGGTGATGTCGGCCACCGCGCGGCTGGGCTCCCCGAGGACCGTCTACGCGTTCCCCGGGCAGGGCATCCAGCACAAGGGCATGGGCATGGAGGTCCGGGCCCGGTCCAAGGCGGCGCGCAAGGTGTGGGACGCCGCCGACAAGTTCACCCGCGACACGCTGGGCTTCTCGGTGCTGCATGTGGTGCGCGACAACCCGACCAGCATCATCGCCAGCGGCGTGCACTACAACCACCCTGAGGGCGTGCTGTACCTGACGCAGTTCACCCAGGTCGCGATGGCGACCGTGGCCGCCGCGCAGGTCGCCGAGATGCGGGAGCAGGGTGCCTTCGTCGAAGGCGCCATCGCGTGCGGCCACTCCGTCGGTGAATACACCGCACTGGCCTGCGTGACCGGCATCTATGAGCTGGAAGCCTTGCTGGAGATGGTGTTTCACCGCGGGTCGAAGATGCACGACATCGTGCCCCGCGACGAGCTGGGTCGCTCCAACTACCGGTTGGCGGCGATCCGGCCCTCGCAGATCGACCTGCCCGACGAGGAGGTTCCGGCGTTCGTCGCCGGGATCGCCGAGAGCACGGGTGAATTCCTTGAGATCGTGAACTTCAATCTGCGTGGCTCGCAGTACGCGATCGCCGGCACCGTGCGCGGCCTGGAGGCGCTGGAGGCCGAGGTCGAGCGTCGGCGCGAGCTCACCGGCGGCCGGCGCTCGTTCATCCTGGTGCCCGGTATCGACGTGCCGTTCCACTCGCGGGTGTTGCGGGTCGGCGTGGCCGACTTCCGGCGCGCGCTGGAGCGGGTCATGCCGCGTGACAAGGATCCCGACATCATCATCGGCCGCTACATCCCGAACCTGGTGCCGCGACCGTTCACCCTCGATCGCGACTTTGTCCAGGAGATCAGGGATTTGGTCCCCGCCGAGCCGCTCGACGAGATCCTCGCCGACTACGACACCTGGCGTCGTGAGCGGCCGGCCGAGCTGGCCCGCAAGGTGTTGATCGAGCTGCTGGCCTGGCAGTTCGCCAGCCCGGTGCGCTGGATCGAGACCCAGGACCTGCTGTTCACCGAGGAGGCCGCGGGCGGTCTCGGCGTGGAGCGGTTCGTCGAGATCGGTGTCAAGTCGGCGCCGACCGTCGCCGGCCTCGCGACCAACACCCTCCAGTTGCCCGAATACGCGCACAGCACCGTCGAAGTGCTCAACGCCGAGCGTGACGCCGCCGTGCTGTTCGCCACCGACACCGACCCGGAGCCGGAGCCCGAGGACGAGGTCGACGCTTCCGCCGCAGCCACCGCGGACGCGGCGGCACCGGAAACCGCTGCGGCCGCACCGGTTTCCGCGCCGGCCGCGCCGTCGGGGGCAGCCCGGCCGGACGACATCACGTTCGACGCCGCCGACGCCACCCTGGCGCTCATCGCGCTGTCGGCCAAGATGCGCATCGACCAGATCGAACAACTGGACTCCATCGAGTCCATCACCGACGGCGCGTCGTCGCGGCGCAACCAGCTGCTGGTGGACCTGGGTTCGGAGCTGAACCTGGGGGCCATCGACGGCGCCGCCGAAGCCGATCTGGCCGGTCTGCGCGCGCAGGTGACCAAGCTGGCGCGCACCTACAAGCCGTACGGCCCGGTGCTTTCCGACGCGATCAACGACCAACTGCGCACGGTGCTGGGGCCGTCGGGCAAGCGGCCGGCCGCGATCGCCGAGCGGGTCAAGAAGACCTGGGAGCTGGGCGAGGGTTGGGCCAAGCACGTCACGGTGGAAGTGGCGCTGGGCACCCGCGAGGGCACCAGCGTTCGTGGCGGCGCGATGGGCCACCTGCACGAGGGTGCGCTGGCCGATGCCGCCTCCGTCGACAAGGTCATCGACGCGGCCGTCACGTCGGTCGCTGCGCGGCACGGCATTTCGGTGGCGCTGCCCTCGGCGGGCGGTGGTGGCGGCGCGACCATCGACGCGGCCGCGCTCTCCGAATTCACCGACCAGATCACCGGTCGCGACGGCGTGCTGGCCTCGGCGGCCCGCCTGGTGCTGGGCCAGCTGGGCCTCGACAATCCGGTGAGCGTGTCGCCGGCGGCCACCGATGCCGAGCTCATCGACTTGGTCACCGCCGAATTGGGCGCGGACTGGCCACGTTTGGTGGCTCCGGTGTTCGACGCCAAGAAGGCCGTCGTATTCGACGACCGCTGGGCCAGCGCCCGCGAGGACCTGGTCAAGCTCTGGCTGACCGACGAGGGCGACATCGACGCCGACTGGCTGCGGCTGTCCGAGCGGTTCGAGGGCGCGGGCCACGTCGTCGCCACCCAGGCCACCTGGTGGCAGGGCAAGTCGCTGGCCGCCGGCCGCCAGATCCACGCGTCGCTGTACGGCCGCATCGCCGCCGGCGCCGAGAACCCGCTGCCGGGTCCGTCCAGCAGCGAGGTCGCGGTGGTGACGGGCGCTTCCAAGGGCTCGATCGCGGCCTCGGTGGTCGCGCGGCTGCTCGACGGTGGCGCCACCGTCATCGCGACCACGTCCAAGCTCGATGACGAGCGGCTGGCGTTCTACCGCGGGCTCTACCGCGACCACGCCCGCTACGGTGCCGCCCTATGGGTGGTGGCGGCCAACATGGCGTCCTACTCTGACATCGACGCCCTGGTCGAGTGGGTCGGCACCGAGCAAACCGAAAGCCTTGGGCCGCAATCCATTCACATCAAGGATGCGCAAACCCCGACGCTGCTGTTCCCGTTCGCGGCCCCGCGTGTCGCCGGCGACCTGTCCGAGGCCGGTTCGCGCTCCGAGATGGAGATGAAGGTCCTGCTGTGGGCCGTGCAGCGGTTAATCGGCGGCCTGTCGAAGATCGGCGCCGAGCGTGACATCGCGTCGCGCCTGCACGTGGTCCTGCCAGGCTCGCCCAACCGCGGCATGTTCGGCGGCGACGGCGCCTACGGCGAGGCCAAGGCGGCGCTGGACGCACTGGTGAGCCGCTGGCACGCGGAGTCGTCGTGGGCGGCCCGAGTCAGCTTGGCGCACGCGCTGATTGGCTGGACTCGCGGCACCGGGCTGATGGGCCACAACGACGCGATCGTCAGCGCGGTCGAGGAGGCCGGCGTCACCACCTATTCCACCGACGAGATGGCCGCGATGCTGCTCGGCCTGTGCGATGTGGAGTCCAAGGTGGCCGCGGCCAGCAAGCCGATCGAGGCGGATCTGACCGGCGGCCTCGCCGACGCCAACCTCGACATGGCCGAACTCGCCGCCAAGGCGCGCGAGGAGATGTCGACCGAGTCCGCCAGCGAGGACGACGATGACGCGGCCGCGGGCACCATTCGCGCGCTGCCGTCCCCGCCGCGCGGCTACCGCCCCGCGCCCCCGCCGGAGTGGGCAGACCTGGACGTCGACCCGGCCGACCTGGTGGTGATCGTCGGCGGCGCCGAGCTCGGACCGTACGGTTCGTCGCGGACCCGGTTCGAGATGGAGGTCGACAACGAGCTGTCGGCGGCCGGTGTGCTGGAGCTGGCGTGGACCACCGGGCTGATCCGCTGGGAAGACGACCCCCAACCCGGTTGGTACGACACCGAATCCGGTGATCTGGTCGATGAGTCCGAGCTGGTGGAGCGCTACCACGACACCGTGGTGGAACGCTGTGGGATTCGCGAGTTCGTCGACGACGGCGCGATCGACCCCGATCACGCGTCCCCGCTGCTGGTGTCGGTGTTCCTGGATAAGGACTTCGCGTTCGTGGTGTCCTCGGAGGCCGACGCGCGCGCGTTCGTCGAGTTCGACCCGGAGCACACGATCATCCGGCCGGTGCCCGACTCGAGTGACTGGCAGGTGATCCGCAAGGCGGGCACCGAGATCCGGGTGCCGCGCAAGACCAAGCTGTCCCGCGTCGTCGGTGGTCAGGTGCCGACCGGGTTTGACCCGACGGTGTGGGGCATCAGCCCCGACATGGCGAGTTCCATTGACCGGCTTGCCGTGTGGAACATCGTGGCGACCGTCGACGCGTTCCTGTCGGCCGGCTTCAGCCCGGCCGAGGTGATGCGCTACGTGCACCCGAGCATGGTGGCCAACACCATGGGTACCGGCATGGGTGGTGGCACGTCGATGCAGACGATGTACCACGGGAACCTGTTGGGCCGTAACAAGCCGAACGACATCTTCCAAGAGGTGCTGCCGAATATCGTTGCCGCACATGTGGTTCAGTCCTACATCGGAAGCTACGGCGCGATGATCCACCCCGTCGCAGCCTGCGCGACCGCCGCCGTGTCGATGGAGGAGGGCCTCGACAAGATCCGGCTGGGCAAGGCCGAGATGGTGGTGGCCGGTGGCATCGACGACCTGACGCTCGAGGGCATCATCGGCTTCGGCGACATGGCCGCCACCGCGGACACCGGCATGATGCGTGGCCGGGGAATCCACGACTCGAAGTTCTCCCGGCCCAACGACCGGCGCCGGCTGGGCTTCGTCGAGGCACAGGGTGGCGGCACGATTCTGCTGGCGCGCGGTGACCTGGCCCTGAAGATGGGCCTGCCGGTGCTCGCGGTGGTCGCCTTCGCGCAGTCGTTCGGCGACGGCGTGCACACCTCGATCCCGGCCCCGGGCCTGGGCGCGCTGGGCGCCGGCCGCGGCGGCAAGGACTCGCCGCTGGCGCGCGCGCTGAACAAGCTGGGCGTCGGCGCCGACGACATCGCCGTGATCTCCAAGCACGACACGTCGACGCTGGCCAACGATCCCAACGAGACCGAGCTGCACGAGCGGCTGGCCGACTCGCTGGGCCGCTCGCCGGGCGCCCCGTTGTTCGTGGTGTCGCAGAAGAGCCTCACCGGTCACGCCAAGGGCGGTGCCGCGGTCTTCCAGACGATGGGCCTGTGCCAGATGCTGCGCGACGGTGTCATCCCGCCCAACCGCAGCCTGGACTGCGTCGACGACGAACTGGCGGGCTCCTCACACTTCGTGTGGGTGCGCGAGACGCTGCGGCTGGGTGAGAAATTCCCGCTCAAGGCGGGAATGTTGACCAGCCTCGGGTTCGGCCACGTGTCCGGGCTCGTCGCGCTGGTGCACCCGCAGGCGTTCATCGCGGCGCTGGACCCGGATCAGCGCGCCGACTATCAGCGGCGTGCGGACGCGCGCTTGCTGGCCGGTCAGCGCCGACTCGTGTCGGCCATCGCCGGCGGCCCGCCGATGTACCAGCGGCCCCCGGACCGTCGCTTCGACCATGACGCGCCGGAGAAGCGGCAGGAGGCGGCGATGCTGCTGAATCCGGCCGCCCGCCTGGGCGATGACGAGGCCTACGTCGGGTGACTTCGGTTATCGGTTAACCTGGCCAGCCATGGGCATTGTCGGTGTGGGGATCGATCTCGTCTCCATCCCTGATTTCGCCGAGCAAGTCGACCAACCGGGCACGGCATTCTCCGAAACGTTCACGCCGGGCGAGCGGCGCGACGCCTCGGACAAGAGTTCGTCGGCGGCGCGTCACCTGGCGGCCCGCTGGGCGGCGAAGGAAGCGGTGATCAAGGCGTGGTCGGTGTCGCGGTTCGCGCAGCGGCCCGTCTTGCCCGAGGACATCCACCGCGACATCGAGGTGGTCACCGACATGTGGGGCCGCCCCCGCGTGCGGCTGACCGGCGACATCGCCAAGCATCTGGCCGATGTGACGATCCACGTGTCGTTGACCCACGAAGGGGACACCGCCGCGGCGGTCGCCATCCTGGAGGCCCCTTGAGCGCGAGCCCTCATCGGCGAGCGTGCGTGTTTGTCCACGACACGCCGGCGTTTGACGGCATTCTGCGCACCCTCACGGGATAAAGGGGAGGCATGAGCGATCTTGTCGAGCGGGTCCGCGAGGTGTTGCCGTCGGTGCGCCGCGACCTCGAGGACCTGGTGCGGATCGAATCGGTGTGGGCCGACCCCGCCCGCCGCGACGAGGTGCACCGCAGCGCGCGGGCCGTGGCGGATCTGTTATCGCAGGCCGGTTTTGGCGACGTGCGCATTGTCAGCGAGGGCGGGGCGCCGGCCGTCATCGCCCGGCATCCGGCGCCGCCCGGAGCGCCCACCGTGTTGCTGTACGCCCACCACGACGTGCAGCCCGAAGGGGACCACAGCCAGTGGGCGTCGCCGCCCTTCGAGCCGACCGAACGCGACGGGCGGCTGTACGGCCGTGGCAGCGCCGACGACAAGGCCGGCGTCGCAACACATTTGGCGGCGTTCCGGGCCCATGGCGGCCAGCCGCCGGTCGGCGTGACGGTCTTCGTCGAGGGCGAGGAGGAATCCGGCTCCCCGTCGCTGGGTCGATTGCTCGCCGCGCACCGCGACGCGCTAGCCGCCGACGTGATCGTGATCGCGGACTCGGACAACTGGAGCACGGACACACCCGCGCTGACGGTTTCGTTGCGCGGGCTGGTCGACTGCGTGGTCGAGGTCGCCACGCTCGACCACGGGCTGCACTCGGGCCTGTGGGGCGGTGTGGTTCCGGACGCGCTGAGTGCCCTGGTGCGGCTGCTGGCCAGCCTGCACGACGACGACGGCAACGTCGCCGTGACCGGCCTGCACGAAACCGACATCAGCTCGCTGAATTACCCCGACTATCCGCCCGAGCGGGTCCGCGCCGATTCGGGTGTGCTGGACGGGGTGTCGGAGATCGGCTCGGGGTCGGTGCCCCAGCGGCTCTGGGCGAAACCGGCGATCACGGTGATCGGCATCGACACGACACCCGTTGCGGCAGCGTCGAATACGCTCATCCCGCGGGCCCGGGCCAAGGTCAGCATGCGGATAGCTCCCGGCGGCGACGCCGAGGCGCACCTGGACGCATTGACCGCGCATCTGCAGCGGCACGCCCCGTGGGGGGCGCGGGTCAGCGTCACGCGCGGCGATAAGGGCGAGCCCTACGCCATCGACGCCAGCGGCCCCGTTTACGACGCGGCGCGAGCGGCCTTCCGGCAGGCCTGGGGCGCAGAGCCGATCGATATGGGCATGGGCGGCTCGATCCCGTTCATCGCCGAGTTCGCCGCCGCGTTCCCGAAGGCGAAGATCCTCGTCACCGGCGTCGAAGACCCGGCGACCCAGGCGCACAGCGTCAACGAGAGCGTGCACCTGGGCGTGCTGGAGCGTGCGGCGATCGCCGAGGCGCTGCTGCTGGCCAACCTGGGCTAGGTGTTAGCGGTTGCGCTGGGAGACGATGTTGTTGTTTCCCGTCCTGTTGATCGTCGGCGCGCCGCCCCGGTAGGTCACCAGGTTGTCGTCGCCGATGATGCCGATGGTGTCGGCGCTGTCGACGGTGACTTTGTTTGCGCTACCTCGGATGTCGAGCCGCAGGCAGTGGCCGGTGACGGTGTAGGTGTTGTTGCCCCCGTCCAGCTCGAGGGTTCCGTTGTTGCAGTCGATCGTGCCCGTCGTACCGGCGTTGATCATGATGAGGTGTCCGTGCACGGTGTCCTTGCTGTAGTGAGTCGCTACGTAACACCCGATCGCGATCAGGGCCGCGACCCCACAGATCAGGAGAAATCTTTTTCGGGGATTCCTCGCCAGCTCGGGCACGCTAGGAAGCCGCCGCCGCAAGGTCTCCCCGGGTACCGCCCCACTTCCCGAGTCGGTCGTGAAGGGCTGGGGCGGCGTCGCGGGTGTCTGGCCGACGCCGCGCTCCAGGTCGCGTATGTACTGCTCGGGGTCTTCTCGGTCCCTCATCGTCGGCTCCTTACGCGTCTCCATCTAGGAACGCGCCATAAGTCTGCCCCATGACGCTTGCGAGATCCTTGCGCGCGACCGGACCGGGCGTTGCGTCCACGAGTTGCTGAAACGCGCGAGCGCGCGCAAAGTACCCGTGAGCGGGGGGGCGAGAAAGGAGCACTGATGAAGTCCTTGTTTGCCCTAGCCCTCGCGCTATCGGTCGGGGCGTCGCTGACGATGGCGCCGGCCGCGGCCGGCGCACCGGGCGATGCGGTGGTGTACACCGTGACGTCGGATGCCCCGTTGGCGGCAGTGTCGTATTACGACGCAACAGGTGTCCTGCAGATTCTGAACAATCAGCCTGTCCCGTGGTCGGTCTCGTTCACCAGCAAGGACACCAGCCCATCGGCGGTGCTGAGCGTTGCCGCGAATCCGACAGGTCAGAAGACGACGTGCACGATCACCGTCAACGGCACGGTGAAGGATACTCAGTCCAAGACCGGGTCCGGCGAAGCCAACCTGGTGCAGTGCAGCGTCGTCTAATCAGGGTTCGGTCAAATTTGCTGCTGCCTAGCCAAGCTGCTGGATGATCTTCGGGATATTCGTCGCCGTGTGCGCCGCCTTGACGTTGTACTGGGCGACGGCGATCTTGCCCTTTTCGTCCACCACGAAGGTTGACCGGATCACCCCGGTGACGGTCTTGCCGTACATCTGCTTCTCGCCGTAGGCGCCCCACGCCGTCAGCACCTTGCGGTCGGGATCGGACAGCAGCGGGAACGTCAGCTTCTCGGCGTCGCGAAACTTCGCCAGCTTCTCGGGCTTGTCCGGCGAGATGCCCACGACGTCCAGGCCGGCGTCGTTGAGCTCGCTCAGGTTGTCGCGAAAGGCGCACGCCTGTTTGGTGCATCCGGGCGTCGAGGCGGCCGGATAGAAGTAGACGATCACTCGTCGTCCCTTGTAGTCGGCGAGCGACACCTTGTTGCCGTCGGCGTCGGGCAGGCTGAAGGCGGGCGCCTTGTCGCCCGGGGCGAGCCGTGTCGTCTCGGTCAAGGTGGGTCCTTTCTCTTCACCGGCGCGATGGGGTTATCGCCGGCTGATCTAGGGTAGTGCGGGCAGGTGTATCACCTGAAGACTGGGACTTGGAGGACAGACACGTGGCGGACCGGGACCCCGAGGCCATCAAGCGGGACATCGACCTCGCCCGCGACCAGCTGGCGGCCACCGTCGACTCACTCGCCGAGCGCGCCAACCCCCGCCGTCTCGCCGATGATCTCAAGGCCCGCGCGGTCGAATTCGTGAAGAAGCCCGTGGTGATCGCCTCGCTCGTGGGGATCTCGTCGGTCGTCGTGATCGTCGTGGTCCGCAGAGTCAGGGACCGCTGACCATCGCAAAAGTGGCGAGTCCGGTATTTGGGGAGCCGTTGTTATCGCGCCGCTTTGGCGGCTTCGCGACGAGCCTTCTCTTTCGCGCGGGTCGAGCAGCAATGTCCCATATCGCAATGGAACCGGTCGGCGCATTCATGCGAACAATAAATTGAGGCGGCCGGAAGCCAGTCCGGATCGGACAGGTCACGCCGTCGATCGTTCGGATCGAACGTATGGCCGCAATGTACGCAGGTCTTGACCTTGACCTTGGTAGCCATGTCGATCAGCGTACGCGCTATTGCCTTAAACCTGTGCTGGTTTCAACCCGTGACAACAATCGACATCTCGTAACGAGTTTGCGCCGGCGAATCGATTATTTCCGGACACTGATTTTCGACACGACCGCGCGGCCATCCCGAGGAGAACGACGGCTGGAGGACGACACCATAAAATCAGTGCCTCAGTGAAATCGCTTGTAGCGCAAGTTGTTCCACGTCTCCGGATCGAACAATCGTCCTCGACGGCCGTTCGGCTGGCAACACGGTCGTGCGTTTCCCTGTTGAGCGCCGCGTATTGCTGTCCGCGCGCGAGTAGCCCGCCTGCCGTTGGGGCGTCGCCCAGGAAACTGGCCAGGTGGAGTACGACGAGCCGTGCGGCTCCGAGGCGACCGCGCACCACGCAGGAATTAACTCGACCGTCATGGCGTTGGCTAGCGATTGCGCGGGCGCCGAGATGCGTAGACGGTGCGCCCGTGGCACATTCCTAGTCGGAGGGGACGGTGTTGAGGCTACTCAAGCGGGCATGGGTTGTGCTGGTCGTCGTCGTGGCAGTGGTCATCGGCGGCGTTGCGGTGCAGCGCCTCAGCGGTGTCTTCCCGGGACCCGGACTGCCCAAGCCGGACCCGCGCGACGCGACCCCGCCTTACGCGGCGAAGACCGCCATCTACGAAATCCTGGGACCACCAGGGACAACCGGCGTCGTCAACTGGATGGATGCCGACGCGCAACCGCAGAAGGCCAACTTCACCACGTTGCCGTGGTCGCAGACGATCGTTGCGGAAATGCCCGGCATCTTCGCGTACGTCGTCGCCCAGGGCGATGGCCCCTCGATCGGCTGCCGGATCACCGTCGATGGCAAATTGGTCGATCAGCAACAAGTCAACACGCGTGATGCGCAGGTCTCCTGCTTGGACAAATCCGCGTGACCGATAACTCGAGCGACACGGACGAGATACCCGTCGCGCAGCGTGCCGAAGTCGAGCACAAGCCGCGTCTGGCCCGCGCCATCCGCGTTCTGGCGTTGCCGATCGTGGTGATCTGGCTGTTGATCGCGGTGGGCGTCAACGTCTTCGTCCCGCAGTTGGAGAAAGTTGCCGAGGATGTCTCGGTGCCGCTCTCGCCATCCGACGCGCCCTCGGTGACCGGGATGAAGCACATCGGGGAGAAGTTCAAGGAGTACGACTCGGACAACCTCGTCCTGGTGACCCTCGTCGGTGACCAGCCGCTCGGCCAGGACGCCCACCGTTATTACGACGATCTGGTCAAGAAGCTGAAGCAGGACACCAAGCACGTCGAGCATGCGCTCGACTTCTGGGGGCAGCGATTCACGGCCTCGGGTGTGGAGAGCTACGACCACAAGTCCGCCTACGTTCAGGTCAACCTGCGCGGTGACCAGGGCGGCGCTGTCGGCGACAAGTCGGTCGACGCGGTTCGCAAGATCGTCGCGGACTCGAAACCCCCTGCGGGGGTGAAGGCCTACGTCGCGGGTCAGGGGGCCCTGACCGACGACACGATCGTCGTGGGTAACGCGAGCCTGTTCAAGATGACGATCATCACCGTCATCATCATCGCGATCATGCTGATGTTCGTCTATCGGTCCATCGGCACCGTGCTGTTGACGATGGTGATTCTGTTCGTCGGACTGGCCACCGGCCGAGGCGTGGTGGCGCTGCTGGGCGACACCGGCATCATGGGGCTTTCGACGTTTGCCGTCAACTTGCTGACGGCACTGGCCATCGCGGCCGGCACCGACTACGCGATCTTCATGGTGGGCCGTTACCAGGAGGGTCGCGAGCGGGGACTCGACCGCGAAGCCGCCTACTACGACACCTTCGCCGGCGTCACGAAGGTGGTGCTGGGCTCGGGTTTGACGATCGTCGGCGCGCTGGCCTGTTTGCATTTCACTCGACTGCCCTACTTCAATTCGCTGGCATACCCGTGCGCAATCGGTCTGTTGGTCGTTGTGGCCGCCGGGGTGACCCTGACGCCGGCGCTGATCGCAGTCGCAAGCGGCTTCGGCCTTTTCGACCCGAAGCGCAAATTCAACTACACCCGGTGGCGCCGCCTGGCGACGGCCATTGTGCGGTGGCCGGCGCCCATCCTCGCGACGTCCGTCATCCTGGCGATCGTCGGCGCCATCGGGCTGATGGGCTTCAACCCGCGCTACAACGACCTCTACTACCTACCCAAGAGCGCTTCCTCAGTTCAGGCATACGACGCGGCCGATCGTCACTTCACGCAGGCCCGGCTGAATCCGGACCTGCTGATGGTCGAATCGGACCACGATCTGCGCAATCCCACCGACATGCTGGTCCTGGACAAGATTGCCGGAGCCATCTTCCGGGTGCCCGGCATCGAACGGGTGCAGAGCATCACCAGACCGCTGGGCCCGCCGATCCAGGATGGGTCGGTCCCGTTCCAGCTCAGCGTGCAAACCGCGCCGATCCGCAGCAACCTGAACTACCTCAAGGACCGCGTCGCCGACATCAAGAAGATCACCGGTTTCCTCGACACTCAGATCGCCCTGTTGGAGCGCCAATACGCGGTCACCCAGAAGCTCGCGGCCGCCGCGGAGGACAGCTCGAAAACCACGGGGGAGACAGCGGCGATCACGGACGAGATCCGGGACCACATCGCTGATTTCGACGACTTCTGGAGACCGATTCGCAGTTACTTCTACTGGGAGAAGCACTGCTACGACATCCCGATCTGCTGGTCACTGCGATCGCTGTTCGACGCGCTGGACGGATTCGATCAGCTGGCCGAAAAGTTCCACGCCCTCACCAGCGATCTCTCCGACACCGCAAAGGCGACGCGCGAGCTGCTGGCGATCATCCCGGAGAATATTGCTGTCAGTAAGGCGATCCGCGACACGACACTGACCATCTACAGCACCTTCGACAACCTCGTCGATCAATTCGATCGGCTGACCGATACGAACGCCGTAATGGGCAAGTCCTTCAACGACTCTCAGATCGAGAGCCTGTTCTACCTGCCGCCCGAGATCTTCAAGAACCCCGACTTCCAGCTGGGGTTGAGCTTGATGATCTCGCCGGACGGCAAGGCTGCCCGCTTCATCATCACCCACGCCGTGGATCCGGCGACGACGAAGGGAATCGCGTCGGTCGAGCAGGAGCGCCAGGCGGCCAAGGAGGCGATCAAACTCACCTCGCTGCAGAACGCCGATATCTACCTCGGCGGTACGGCGGCGACGTTCAACGACATTGCCCATGGCGCCAAGTTCGACCTGATGATCGCCGGGGTGGCCTCAATTGTGCTGATCTTCATCATCATGGTGATCGTCACCCGTGCTCTCGTCGCTGCCGGCGTCATCGTCGGCACGATCGTGTTGTCGCTGGGGGCCGCCTTCGGATTCTCGACGCTCATCTGGCAGCACCTCCTCAATTTCGAGTTGCACTGGGTGGCAACCGAATTCGCGTTGATCGTGCTCTTGGCGGTGGGATCGGACTACAACCTGATGCTCGTGTCGCGAATCGAGGAAGAGATCGGAGCAGGCCTGAAAACGGGTCTCATCCGCGGCATGGGTCTCACCGGCCCGGTGGTGACCGCAGCCGGTCTGGTGTTCGCCGTCACCATGGCCACGATGATCACCAGCGATCTCCGGGCGATAGGCCAGTTCGGCACCACGATCGGGCTCGGCCTGATGTTCGACACCTTCGTCGTGCGATCGCTCATCACGCCGTCGATCATGACGGTGATGGGACGCTGGTTCTGGTGGCCGAAACGGGTGCGGGTTCGCCCGGCCAGCCAGATGCTGCGGTCCGTCGGGCCGCGCCCGCTCGTTCGCGCGCTGTTGTACCAGCCGCGGCACGCGGATGTGGACAGTAGCGCCCGGGACAGCGCGCCGGTTGCAGGTTGAGGCGTCGCCCAGACGCGTCCGGTCAAAGTGCGCCGTCAGGGTTTCGAACCCCGGACCCGCTGATTAAGAGTCAGCTGCTCTACCAACTGAGCTAACGGCGCCGTGTACGGCCGAGACCGCGTAGGCGACAATAACAGGCGTCCTGCCGCCAAGCGAAATCCCGACGTCCTCCCAGGATAGCGGTTGAGTCGCGAGCGGGTGGTCTCTGCCCGGTGGCGTAGGAAAGGTCTTGTTCGCCAAGAACTATCAAAATAGCGTCCCGCAGTAGGGCGCCCGCTCGGTGCTGAATGCGGCGTCCAGGTCGCGGATGGCACCCGGACGCAGTTCGGTGAGGCGGTCCGCTCGCGCCAGTTCGGAGGCGCGATGCGCCCCCATGTAGATGGTCGACAATTCGGCCAGGCCGATTTCGACATCCGCCGGCCCCTCGTGCGGCGTGCATTTGCCGGCGCCGTCACGGGTCTGGAGCTGGAATCGTCCGCCGCCGAGGTTGAGCGGGTCTGTGACTTCCAGCACGAGGTCGGTGTCGGCGGAGTACTCGCGTGCGCCAAGCACTTCGGGCACGTCGTTGATCCGCACCCACAGAAAATCGCTCATCCCCGTGGTCTGGGCGGTGCGCTGGTCGCGCAGTTTGAGCCGAAGCGGATCATCGACCGGCACGTCGATCTCGATGTTGTCGAACATCTCCAAGACCAACAGCGTCTTCAGCAGCTCGGTGTGAGCTTCGTCCGTAATGGGGCAGAAGTCCTCGACGAGCACGGAGCCGAACGGCGGCCGAAAGGCATGTTTGCCCGCACCGACGACGCGGTACGCCAGGAAGCCGTCGGGGTGAACGGTGAAGTTCAGCGCTGAGCCGTTGCCCCGCTGGGTGGGCCTGTCCTCCAAAAAGTCGGCCCACCATGCGTCGTCGCGCTCCACCGCACCATTCGTGACGGCGCACCACCGTTCGTAGATTTCGGGCAACAGTTCCTTCGCCTCCGCGGCGTTGACCTCGCGCGCCCGGTTGCCGTTCGGCGCGTCTCGAAGCTTCGCGAAGCGGCGGTCGATGGAGTAGCAGTGGGCATAGCTCGCCACGCCGGCGCCAAAACCGTCGTACATCGCCGTCTGGGTGGGAACTCCGCAGACGATCGGGTAACCGCGCTCGAGAAGCTTTCCCAGCCCCTGCGCGCTGAGCTGCGCCCAAATTCCCGTTCCCTGGTGCGTCGACGCGACCGCGATCATGGTCAGCCACGCGGCGCGCAGGCTGCCGCCACCCGGCACGGTGAGCCGGGCGCGATAGATGATCGATGTCCCCACCACCGTCGGGTGCTCGGGATCCGAGACATCCTCGGCTACCAGGATGTCTTCGAGTTCGACGCGGCGTTTCCAGGCTTCCACGGCGCGCGGGTCCACCGGATCCCCGAAAGTGCGAGCCTGGTTCTCATAGACCGCCTGCCAGTCATTTTCGGTCGGATGCCTAATTATGATCGCGTCGTCGGTCGTGTTCATCGGTGGTCCAATCCGCTTCTAGCCCAGCCGAATCGGCGCTCCAGACGCCGAATCCCTATACCGGGGGCCCGCTCTCGTTCGATACCCGGGTGTCGGACCGTCAAACGTCAATTGACGCAAGCAACCCACCGCGCGGTGGGTCGGACGGCCCTGGTCTGGGTATAGCCATACCCCATGCTGCAAGGAATCACGCGGCTCGCCATTGCCGCGCCGCGTCGCATCATCGCGGCTACCCTCTTGATCCTGATAGGCGCCGCCATCTTCGGAATACCGGTGGTCAACCGCCTGTCGGGCGGCGGCTTCCAGGACCCGACGTCGGAATCCGCTCGGGCGACCGCGCTGCTCAGGGACCGATTCAACCAAACCGATCAGCAGATGCTGATCGCCGTGACCGACCCCTCGGGCGCCCAAAGCGGCCCGGCGCGCCAGGTCGCCACCGACATCGTCGACCACCTGGAACGGTCGCCGTGGGTGCTGAATGTGTCCTCGGCCTGGACCTCACCGCCGCAGGTCGCTTCCCAGCTGGTCAGCAAGGACAAGTCGTCCGGGCTGATCGTGGCCGGGCTGAAAGGCGGCGAGAACGACGCGCAGGATTACGCCAGCATCCTCGCCCGCGAACTGGTGCACGACCGCGACGGCGTCACGGTGCGCGCCGGCGGCATGGCGGTGGCGTATGCGCAGATCAATGACCAGAACGCGCGCGACCTGGTGTTGATGGAGTCCATCGCGATCCCGCTGAGCTTCGCGGTGTTGGTCTGGGTGCTGGGCGGCGTGGTGGCCGCGGCGCTGCCGATCGGCGTGGGCGGGCTGGTCATCGTCTGCACGATGTCGGTGTTGCGGCTGATGATCAGCAGGTTGTAGTCGATCGCCAGCGCGAGACCCATCGCGATGCTCAGGTCCAGGGCGTACGTCGACACGTCGGTCGCGAAGCTGATCAGCCGCAACACCGACATCGTGCAGACGATGACCAGCCCGCCCACGCCGATCGGCAGCGCCGCGGCCACCACGCC